>JBLRWJ010000017.1:0-4682 GCA_047921315.1 Rhodobacterales bacterium
ACGCAGCGGATTGCAAATCCGTGTAGACCGGTTCGATTCCGGTACCCGCCTCCACGATACCCCTCGCGCATCGCCAGCCTGCCTGCCATTGGGTGATGGATGGCCTGCACCGCGCTGTTTGGTCGCGTGCAAATGTGCGCCGCGGTATTACATGTGACATGCTGCACAGTGCAGCCGCCGGTTTTGGCACCCACTGATCCGATGCGCCCTTGCGCGCGGGTTGGGTGCAGCTTCCGGCAATATCGTGTTTCGGGCACAGCGCCGGAGACAGGATCGCATGACTAGCAAAGGGTATATCCGACTATGAAACAGACACGTCGCCAACATCTTGTTCTTCTCGGCGCGGCTCTTACAGCGCCGATCATCATGCCGGGTGCGGCCCGCGCCGAAGGTGAATTGCCTGAAGTGGAGATGCTGAACATCGACCCCGATGATCGCCAACAGCGTATGCTGTTCAAACCGGGCGTGCTGCGGGTGCAGCCCGGCGACAGCGTCAAGTTTGTCGCAACCGATCGGGGGCACAATGCGCAATCCATCGATGGGATGATCCCCGATGGCGCCGAGACATTCCGCGGCCGGGTCAATGAAGAGATCGAAGTGACTTTCGATGTAGAGGGGACTTACGGTTATGTCTGCCTGCCCCACCAGACCATGGGCATGATCGGCTTTGTGCTTGTCGGTGATTTCACCACCAATCTGGAAGAGGTGCGCAGCGCCGCCGGATCGCTGCGCGGGCGTGACACAGCGCGCCGCGTCGAAGCCTATCTGGAGGAAATTGACGCTATTGCAGCCCAAGAGGGTCTGGGCTGAAAAAGACCTGACCCAAGCGTCACCACATCACAGCTGAAGCGGTCGGGGCAAGATATTGCCCCGACTTTTTAACGCGCATTTTACAGACAAAGTCGCATCGCCCCGATCTGCCGCCTGCAAACACGCTGCCGCCCGTGGCAGACTCCTGCAACGGCGATTTTGTCGCAATCACATCGGCAAAGGCGGGGTTGCACGCCCGGATCACACGCCGTTCAGTCAGCGCGATACCGATGGGGACAGACTGAATGGCAAGGGTTTCAAAATCCATGCGCAGACCCTAGCCGAAAGCGGCCTGCACACAAGCAGCGCCGATTGCTCAATCAATGCTGCTTTTTCAGGCGATGCGTAATATTACGGAATGGATCACGCGGGCGGGGCCTGTCATCATCGCGCAGGCAACCCACCGCAGGCACCAACATAGAAAAAGGCGCAGGCGCATGAATATAGCACAATGGTTGGAGCGTAGCGCGCAACAGTATGCAAAGGCCCCTGCCCTGTTTCTGGGCAGCGTGCAACTGATGGATTACGCAGGCTTTCGTGACCATAGCGCAAGGCTGGCGCAGGCATTGGCCGCCCGAGGCATCGCCCCCGGTGACAGGGTGGCTATCTTCATGAAGAACTGCCCTGACTACCTGATTGTATTGCACGCGATATGGTATGCAGGGGCCGTTGCCGTGCCCATCAATGCCAAGCTGCATGGCAAGGAAGCCGCGTGGATCATTGACGATAGCGGTGCAAAACTGGCCGTGACCTCGCCGGATCAGGGGGCGGCTTTGGCGGCGGCCTCATCCGTTGACGGTCTTGACATCAACACCCCGGCCTATGCCGCCATGATCAGCGATCAGGCCGCGCAAGACGCCCCACCCATGTCACGCGGGGCTGATGATCTGGCATGGCTGTTCTACACCTCAGGCACGACCGGACGGCCCAAAGGCGTGCAGATCACACATGGCATGCTGGCGGCGGTGTCATTATGCTATCCGCTGGATGTGGACCCGGTGCAGCTAGAGGATGCCGCCTATTACGCCGCCCCGATGAGCCATGGCGCGGGCCTTTATGCGCCCATCCATATCCGCATGGCCGCACGCCATATCTGCCCCGATACAGACGGGTTCGACCCGGCCGAGCTGTTCCGTATCGCGCGCAGCAGCGGGCCGCTGTCGATGTTTCTGGCCCCCACCATGGTGCGCCGCCTTGCGGATGAGGCCAAGCAATCGGGCGCGGATGGCACCGGGATCAAAACCATCGTCTATGGTGGTGGCCCGATGTACCGCGCCGACATCGAAGAGGCGGTGGACCTGCTGGGGCCGGTCTTCGTGCAGATCTATGGGCAGGGCGAATGCCCGATGGGCATATCCGCCCTCACCCGCGCCGAAGTGGCCGATCGCACCCATCCGCGCTGGCGCGACAGGCTGGGATCGGTCGGGCGCGCGCAATCTTCCGTCGAACTGGCCATCGGGGATGCAACGGGCCAGCCGCTGCCCCATGGCACCATGGGCGAAATCATGGTCCGCGGTGCGCCGGTCATGCCGGGCTATTGGAAAAACGCCCAAGCCACCGCCAAAACGATCGTGGATGGCTGGCTGATGACGGGCGATGTCGGCAGCCTTGACGCCGATGGCTACCTGACATTGCAGGACCGCTCCAAGGACGTGATCATCTCGGGCGGCACAAACATCTACCCGCGTGAGATCGAGGATGTCTTGCTGACCCATCCCGATGTGCATGAATGCGCGGTCGTTGGTCGCCCCTCGCCGGAATGGGGCGAAGACATCGTGGCCTTTATCGTCCGGCACAAGGGCGCGGATGTGGATGAGGCCGCGCTGGACGCGCTGTGCCTGTCACAGATCGCCCGCTTCAAACGGCCCAAGCTGTACCGTTTCATCACCGGTCTGCCCAAGAACAACTATGGCAAGGTCCTGAAAACCGACCTGCGCCGCATGCTGACAGAGGATACAGAATGACGGATCTGACAGGAAAAACCGCCCTTGTCACAGGCTCGGTTCAGGGGATTGGCCTGCAAATTGCCCTTGCGCTGGCCGGGGCCGGGGCGCGTGTGGCGATCCATGGGCTGGCCGATGCGGACACCGCCCAAACCGCCTGTGACGCGGTAAAAGCCGCAGGCGCGCCTGAGATCCGGTTTTTTGATCATGATCTGTCTGATCCATCCGCCGCGCGTGATCTGGTGCTGGCGGTGGCTGATTGGCATCCGATCGACATTCTGGTCAATAACGCCGGCGTCCAGAAAACCGCCCCGCTGCCCGATATGCCGCTGGCGGATTTCCAGCGCATCGTGACCATCAATCTGACCGCCGCATTTGCCACCATGCAAGCCGCCTTGCCCGCAATGGGCGCGCGCGGATATGGGCGGGTGATCAATATCGCCTCGGTGCACGGGCTGGTCGCTTCGGTGCATAAAGCCCCCTATGTCGCGGCCAAATTCGGCCTTGTCGGCATGTCACGGGTGGCCGCGCTGGAATATGCCACGGCAGGCACCGCCGCCAGCGGGGGCGTCACGGTCAATTGCATCTGTCCGGGCTGGACCGAAACCGCCATCCTTGAGCCGCAGATCGCGGCGCGCACCGCCTTGCATGATGGTGACAGGGCCGCAGGGATAGCCTCGCTTATATCCGAGAAACAACCCTCGCAACGCATGTCCGATCCCGCAGAGATCGGGGCGCTGGCGCTGTGGTTGTGCAATCGGGTGGCCCATAACCTGACAGGCACCGCGATTCCGGTCGATGGCGGATGGACCGCACAGTAACCCCGCACCTTTGGCCGGAAAGCGCGGCAAAAGCGGATCATGCCCGCCGCCGGATCAGTTTGCCACAGCAGCCCCGAACGCCCGGCGGCGGGGGCGCAACCGTGGCAGCCGCCGCCTGCGGCGCATCAGGCCAAGCGCGTGACCCGCTGTCACAATCACAAGCCACGCATCCAAGCCCAGCGAATGGTTGCGCTGATAGATCAGATCAATCCGCGCCTTGCGGGGGATGCAGCGCCGGACATAGACGGCATCGGTTTCCTGCGGGGTGGCGCAACGGCTCAACAGGGCCTCCTCATGGGCGGCAAAGACCAGACTGGCAAGGCCGGTCACACCGGGGCGCGATTTCAGAACCTCGGCATAGACGCCCGGACAACGCGCCACATAGGCCGGCAGCGGCGGGCGCGGCCCGACAAAGCTGATATCGCCACGCAATATGTTCCACATCTGCGGTAGTTCATCCATCCGCGTGCGCCGCAAGATACGGCCAACAGGCGTGACACGCGCCTGTTTATCGCCGCCCGACACACCCTGATCCGTAGGGTCCACCGTCATGGTGCGCAATTTCCAAAGCGTGAAGGCTTGGGCCGGATCACGCATCCGCACTGACCCGAACAAGACGGGAAAGCCCTGTTTGAAGGCCATGCCGCCCACTAGAATGGTCAGCACCGGCACCAGAACCGATGAGAAGAGGGCCAACATGGCCAGATCAAACACGCGCTTGGACAACGTCATGCAACACCCTTCGCATAGGTTTGCCAATCCTGCACGATTGCGGCAGGACATGCCAAAGGCACCCGCACCAACGCGGCCAGACGCCCCACATCCAGCTCCACCTCGGCCAGCGCCCCAACAGGGGCGGCGCGCCAGTCAAACGGCACTGCGGCTGCGCGCAGCAGATCGGCCATCGCCACGGTCCCCGGCAAGGCAAGGTTGAGATGCGCCGGAAGATCGCGCCCTCCCGCGGCCAGGCTGACCAGCTTTGCCATCACATCGGCAAAGGCGTTGGGACCGATATAAGACCGCCTTGGCCCCTGCCCATCGGGGAAACGGTCCAGCATGACCGCCCCCAGCCCAGCCTGCTCCGTTCCGGCCTGACCCAGCCCAGCCT
>JBLRWJ010000017.1:4782-20519 GCA_047921315.1 Rhodobacterales bacterium
AGCATGACCGCCCCCAGCCCAGCCTGCTCCGTTCCGGCCTGACCCAGCCCAGCCTGACCCAGCCCAGCCTTACCCAGCCCAGCCTGACCCAGCCCAGCCTGGCCCAAAAGCGCATCCGCCCCCGCCACATTGCCGATGCGCAGCACTGTCACCGCCACGCCGCAGGCTTGCGCATGCGCCAAAGCCGCGCCCTCCATCCGCAGCTTTTCAGCGCCATAGGGGCTTTGCGGGCGGGTTGGTCCATCCTCAACCAAGGGGGAGGTTTGATGCCCGTAAACCGCCGCACTGGAGGACAGAAAAACCCGGCGCGCGCCCAGCTTGGCCCCCAGATCAACCGCCGCCAGCGCCAGATCAGTATTGCTGCGCAACGCCGCATCCGACCCGCCAACACAACCGGCCAGACCCACCACCACATCGCAGCGGGCCAAGGCCGCATCCCTGCCCAAAGGATCAAAAATCACCGCATCACGATGATCGACGGCGCGGCGAAACTGCCACATTGCCTGCACATCATCCGGCCAATACCGCCGCAGCATCGCACCAAGCCGGCCACTGGCCCCCAACACAAGCACACTTGCAACATCACGCACAGGCAAGATCATAAATCGCTGGCCAACCGCCCAAACCCCACAACCGAGCCGACCAAGCCCAGAACACGCTGCGTTGTGGTGCCCGGTGATTGGGTGGCCATCACGATGTCCCCGCTTTGCAAAGCAAACTCATCCGCGCTGAACAGACCATCTGCGCCTGTCATGTCAAAGCTGAACACAACCCGCGCATTGGACGGCCCATTGGGCAGGTTCACCACATCATCGGGATAGCGGCGCAGCACCAGAATACCGCGTGGATCAGCGCGCGTATCCGCAAGCCCCCCCATCATGGACACGGCCCGCAATGCGCTGACGCTTTCGGAATCAAAGCGGATCACCTCTTCGCGCCCCGCCGCGCCAAGCGCGGTGAATGTGCGCGGATCGGCTTCGATCAGCACACGGTCCCCCCCTTGCAAGGCCGGGTCAAAATTGGGGTTTGACATCACCTCTTTCAGCGCACGGCGATAGACATGCGCGCCGCGTGTGATCTGCACCTGCGGGTTCTCCAGCCCCGCCGCCACACCGCCAGAGGCGGAAATCAGGTTGGACAGGGGCAGGTTACGCTCGGTCAGAGGGTAGCTGCCGGGCTGGGCCACGCCCCCCAACATATCAACCGAATTGCGCCGCCCCTGTTCCACCGCCAACTGCACCTGCGCGGATGGGGTGATCGCGATCAGCCGTTCCTGTATCAGCGCGCGCGCCGCATCATGGCTTAACCCGCCTACGCTGACCCGGTCGATATAGGGCAGGTTCACATGGCCGGATGCGCTGACGAGGATGTTCTGCACATCGGAAAACTGCGCCCCCGGGCTGGTGATCAACGAGCTTTCCTCGGCGTCCCAGATCCGCACCAGCAGCCGGTCCCCCGGTGCCAGCCTTTGATCTGTCGGCACGGCATTGCCTGCGGGCCATCCGGTGGGGGCAAATCCGTTGACCGCCCCCCAAGACGGGTAAAGCCCAAGCCGTTGCCGTGTGACAAGTTCCAACACAAATCCCGGCGCATCGCCATTGACCTGCCGATCCGTCCCCGCCAGCACCTCGCGGCGGCTGGGCGCACCACGCGGCACGGCGCAACCGGATACCAGAACCGCGCCCGCCAACACGACAAAACCGCGCCTTGAATATCCAGTTCCCACCGCTCGTTCCTTGAATAGATCGCCCGCTAATAGATCGCCCGCTTGTCCGCGCGCTTTGTCGTCATTCGCCTGCATACAGCGCCTGCAATCGTGTTTTGGCCGCATGCATCAGTGCGTCCCCTGCCCACATCAGATCACTGATCTGTTCATCCGTTCCCGAATATTCCAGCGGCGCGGATCGCAACAAGGCGTGGATACCCGCCAAATCAACGCGTTTGCAAGCCGCATATATATCATCCAGCAAAGCCTCCAACGCGTCCGGCTCCAGCGCCACCTCTGATGCTGTCACAATGCGCGGATGCGCGGTTGGTCTGGAAATGCGGCCGATCATCAGCTCTTCATACAGCTTTTCGCCCTTGTTCAATCCGGTGATCTGGATGGCGATATCGCCCGGCTCGTGCAGGGGGCGACCGTCATCGCTGGCGACATAGGGCGTCAGCCCATGCAGACGGATCATGGATTTCGCCAGTTCCAGAATCTTGACCGGCTTGCCCATATCCAGAACAAACACATCGCCCCCCTTGGCCATGGCTCCGGCCTGAATGACCAGTTGCGCAGCCTCCGGTATGGTCATGAAAAACCGCATGACATCAGGATGCGTCACCGTCACGGGGTCACCCCGCTCGATCTGCTCGCGAAACCTTGGAATGACAGACCCGGATGATCCCAGAACATTGCCAAAGCGCACCATGGAGAACACGGTCTTGCCGCCCTGTTTTGCATGGGCCTGACAGATCAGCTCGGCCAGTCTTTTGGAGGCCCCCATGACATTGGCGGGGCGCACCGTCTTGTCTGTCGAGATCAGAATGAAATTCTCGACACCGGCCGCGACCGCCTCGGCGGCGATCACCTTGGTTCCGAAAACATTGTTATGAATCCCCTCAACAATGTTTTCCTCAACCAGAATAACATGCTTGTAGGCCGCCGCGTGATAGAGCGTCTGCACACCAAAGCGCCGCATGATCGCGCCCATCCGCCCCGGATTTTGCACGGACCCAAGAACCGGGATCAGATCGGGCGGGTTTTTCTGGCCGCGCAACTGGTCGCGCAATTCGGTCGTCACTGTATAAAGCGCAAATTCCGACACATCGAGCAGCACCAGTGTCTTTGGCTTTTGCAGCATGATCTGGCGGCACAGCTCGCTCCCGATAGAGCCACCTGCCCCCGTCACCATCACAACCTTGCCCGTCAGGGTCTTTTGCATCAACTCCGCCTTTGGAGGCACCGGATCACGGCCCAGCAAATCCTCGGGCGTGACGGGCCGCAGATCGGTCACCCGCGCCTGTCCGCGCACCACATCTGTCATGCTGGGGGTGGTCTTGACCTCAACGCCCAATTCCTCAAGCTGCGCCACAATCTTGCGGCGCCGTGATCTTGTGATGCTGGGCATGGCGATCAGAACCTCACGCACACGCCATTTCTCGATCAGGCTGCGCAGCGATTTGGAGGGATGCACCAGCACACCGTTCACCGTGGCCCCGTGCAGCCGCGTATCATCATCCACAAAGGCCACAGGCGCATAATCGGCGGCCTGCAACAGGGCCGCGACAAGCTGTTGGCCCGCACCGCCTGCGCCATAAATGATGGCCGCTTGCCGCCCGACACGCGCTGGAAACCGGAAGAACCAGCGCAAAAACAAGCGGCTGCTGCCAATGGCGAAGACCAGCAAAAGCCCGTAATGGGCCGCGATGGCAACAGGCTGCGGATAATCCAGCCAGACCAGCCCCGCCCCCAGAACCAGCGTTGACACGGCAGCCCCCGGCACAATCGCCCGCAATGCCGACCCCGTAATGTAGCGCACGATGGCACGGTAAAGGCCAAGCTGCGCAAAAACCACAACCGCAGCCCCCGCAACACCGGCCATCAGCAGCGCGAAACCGGCCCCGGATAGCGGCGCGGATGTATCAGGCCTCAGCGCGAATGCCACCGCCAGACTCAGCGCCACCAAAGCGCAATCCAGCCCGATTTGCAGCCCCTGCTTGATCCGCCGATCCACATCCAGAGCTCGATCAAACAGAGTAGTCATCACACGTCCTGATCAAAAGACAGCACCAAACCAAAACGGCTAGCAACTATCGCAATTCGAGAATGTATCCCCATCCTCACCGTTGCCTAGTAGCCTGCTTTGCGCCGAAAATTCAACCCCAAAGCGCAAATCCTGCGGATCTCAGCCCAAATGCGGTGCAGCCTTGCTTTGCCCGCCTACCCGCGCGCCAAACGGCCCGGCCAAGGCCTCACCACAACGGCGCAACACCCTGTTACCTGTTGAGAAGCTCGCGGTGATAGCGGCGCAACAAAAGCAGGCCCAGCGTCAACGGGATCATGATACAGGCCCCCACATAGCCAAGCGAGATATATGTCGGGCGATAGAGCGGGTAAAACCCGTCACGCATCAGGCCCGTCAGATGCAACAACGGATTATACCAAAGCATCTGCTGGGCAATGGCGGGCATATCCTCATAAAGGAAAATAACCCCGCTGACCAGGAATAGCGGCCGCGTCAGAATGGACCAAAGCTGTGTCCACACCGGAAAGCGCATGAACAAAAAGCAATTCAGACACCCCACACCAAGCCCAAGCCCGGCAGCAAACCCCATCGCAATCAGAATCGGCCCCCAATCCAGAACCATTTTCAACTGCTCAAAGAGGATGATGCCGCCGATGATCAAGATGCTGACAACCATGACAACCATCGCATTCAACGTGAATCTGGCCGCCACCGCATCCACCCAGGTCACCCGCGGATAGCGCAGCAAGGGTTTGGAAAATGTCAGCGCATGGCCGACCTGCCCGCCCAATACGGTGAAGACCTGCAAAATCATGAATCCGGTCGCCTTGAACAGCAGAAAGGATATGCCCAGCGATGGCGAGCGTGCCAGCAACGAAAAGGCCCAACCCAGAATGATGATCATCCCCAAAGGTTCCAGAATGGCCCAGATATAGCCCCCCGGCGTGCGCCCGTAGCGGGTGGACATTTCGCGCAGCATCAGCGCCGCAATCACCCGCCCACGCCCCACAGCCTGCGGCGCGCTTGGCGGTGCAGCGGGGCTTGGTTTTTGCGCTTGGGTGGAAATCATGGCATTGGCTTTCACGGATCACATTGAACATTACCATACGGGCTTGGGCTACCGCAGATTAGTTGATAGAGCCATGTTCAACGCATTATTTTAACGGTAGTCAAGCAAGGGTCACCCGATGAACGAAACGAGCGCGCCAAATCCGCAGGCCCTCAGACCCGCCAAAGCGGCTAAGCCTGTCGCGGGACCAGCCCGTATCAAGCGCCGTCACCATGGCCTGATGCTCAGCGTCCTCATCGTTATCGTGCTGCCACTTGCGCTGACGGTTTTCTACCTGTGGGTGATTGCCAAGGATCAATATGCCTCAAGCACCGGCTTCACGATCCGGCAGGAGGAAACCGGCTCTGCCAGCGATCTGATGGGGGGATTTGCCCAGATTTTCGGAGGCGGATCACCCGGCACCGCCGATTTGCTGTTTGAATATGTCCAAAGTCAGGAAATCGTCGCGCAGATTGATGCGCGCCTTGATCTGGTCGGGCATTATTCCACCAACTGGCCCAATGATCCGCTATTCTCGCTCTGGCCCACGGCAACAATCGAAGACCTGCTGTGGTTCTGGGGCCGCATGGTCCGCGTTACTTATGACAAGTCATCGGGCTTGATGCTGGTCGAGGTGCGCGCAGGCGATCCGCTGACCGCGCAGGCGATCGCGCTGATGATCGTCGAGGAAAGCGAGAACATGATCAATCAGCTGAATGAAACAGCCCGCCGTGACACCACCCGCAACGCCGAGGCCGATCTGACCGCCGCAGTGCAACGCCTGCGCACCGCGCGCGAGGATATGGCCGAATTCCGCGTGCGCACCCAGATCGTTGATCCGCAGGCCGATATTCAGGGCCGTTTGGGCGTGCTCAACAATCTGCAACAGCAATTGGCCGAGGCACTGGTCAGCAATGACCTGCTGCTGCTGACCTCGGATGAGAACGATCCCCGCGTCCGGCAGGCGCAACGCCGGATCGAAGTGGTCAGAAACCGGATCTCCGAAGAGCGGCGCAGCTTCAGCGAACAGGATGTGACGGTCGATCAAACCGATTATCCAAGGCTGATCGCGCAATATGAAAGCCTGCTTGTCGATCAGGGCTTTGCCGAAACCACCTATCAGGCCGCGCTGACAGCACTGGATGCAGCACGCTCCAACGCCTCCCGCCAAAGCCTCTATCTGGCCAGTTTCATCAAACCCACCCTCGCACAGCGCGCCGAATACCCGCAACGCTATGTGATTGCCGGATTGACCTTTTTCTTTCTGACATTGCTGTGGTCGGTGATGGCGCTGATCTTTTACAGCCTGCGCGACCGGGGATAAGGTGGGCGGTCCGGCAAACCCCAACGCAACAGGTGACGCGTGATTGAGTTTAAGGACATCTCAAAAGGGTTCTGGGTCAAGGGCGAATACCGTCCCGTGATCCGCAACCTGAACCTGACCTTGCCCAGCGGCAAATCCCTTGCCCTGCTGGGGCGCAACGGCGCGGGCAAATCAACCCTGCTCAGCATCGTGGCCGGCACCATGCGCCCCGATACAGGGCGGGTGGTCAGCGATGGGTCAATCTCGTTCACCGTGGGCTATGCGGGCAGCTTTCATGGCGATATGACCGGCGCGCAAAACACCCGCTTTGTGGCGCGGGTCTACGGTGTCGACAGTGACGAGTTGACAGATTTCGTGGAGGATTTCGCCGAGATCGGCAAGCATTTCCATATGCCGGTCCGCACCTATTCCTCGGGGATGAAGGCGCGACTGGCCTTTGGCATCTCAATGGGTATCAAATTTGACACCTACCTGATCGATGAGGCCACAGCGACAGGCGATCAACGCTTCCGCGAAAAAAGCAAAGAGATATTCAAGATCCGGATGGCGGAATCCAGCGCCATCATGGTCAGCCATTCCATGGCGGATATCCGCAACTTTTGCGATGCGGGGCTGGTGCTGCTGGATGGTGAGATCGAGGTGTATGACAATGTCGAGGACGCGATCAAGCGCCATCAGGACGTGATGAAATAGGGATGTCCGCAAGCCGTGTTGGTCAGCTATGTGGACATCTTCGCCGTTCAGCTCTGGCTACGCGCGGAACAAGGCGCAACGCGCCGCCGCGCATCTCCGGGCCGCCCCCCGGCCCGACGCTGCACGTGGCTTTGCAAGACTTTGCGGCTATTGAAGCGTGCCATCCCGCCCGGAACAGCCGCGCAGCGGCCCGGGCATCGCACGGCCGCCCCCCGGCCGGGCGATTGGCTGCCGCAAGTGCCACGGCGGAAGGCTGGATGTTGCTCTGCGATAAACTGCCAGATTGATCCGTCGGATCGCCCAACCGCGGCCCTGCGACCCCCTCTGTCGCGTTGATACGCATAGGTCCGCAATGTGGCGCGAAGCAGACCGCCGCCGCAACGCCATGATCCCTGCGGCAAAAGGCGATCATTGCGGATTGCGCCCCGCCATGACCCTGTCCACGATCAAGGCAGCGTGTGACTTTGCATCCGGCACGGCAGCAGCGCCCGGCAAAACTTGTCCGTTTGCCGCCTCTTTCACCGCATCACCCTGCGCGCCCAGATCAAATGCCAATGTCGGCAAGCCTGTGGCCAGACATTCATGCACCGCATAGCTGAAGGTTTCCGGCCAGATCGACGGGATCAACCAATGGGTCACCCCGTAATGCTGCGCCAGTGATGGGATATCCTGCTGGTCATAGCGACCATGCACCACGGTATCGGCGGCCAGTTTGAAACCAGGGGCGATATATCCGATCAACACCAGCCCCACATCCGCCCGCCCCTGCACCAGCAAAGACAGCGCCGAGACGATAGCGGCCCCTTTTTGCGGACCGATTGCCCCCAGCACGGCAATCACGATGCGCGCCTTGTCCGGCTGCGGCACAAGCTGCTGCGGCACAGGCTGCGGCGGCATCATCTGGTGGGGCCGTATCACGACAAGATCAGCGGCACGCGGATAGGATTGCGCCACGATGCGGGCGCTGGCCCTTGAGAATACCACAAGCCTATCTGCCGCCTGCAACGCAGCCCCCCACAGCGCCTGCCATCCGGCAAGGTCAAGCCGCGCCCCGTCCGGGCAGCGATAGTGATGCGCCGCATCTTTTGTATCCGGCCTGGGAACGCCACGGAACACCCCGTCATGATCCAGCAAGGTATAGGATGGGCTGACGGGCAAATAATCGTGAAACAAAATCTCCAGCGGTGCGCCATCCGCCAAAGCCAGCAAAAAGCCGGGAATATCGCGCAGATCAGGATCACCGACTGCACAGGAATAGATGATCCGGCGTTTGGACAGGGTGCTGATCAACCGGACGACAACATCCAGCCCCTCGCTGGACGCAACCATCCGCCCCAATCCGGTTTCAAGCTCGATCTGGACCCGCTCTGCACCACCAAAGCGCAGGACCAGCGAAACAGGTGATTGCGCGATCTGTGCCTGCAGGTAGTTATCTGCGCCACCCCCAAGCGAATGCGCGATATAGACAGGGATGTCATCAACCCCGGCCAGCCCATCCACATAGGCCAGCGCCGCCACAAGACGCGGTGTGGCCAAAGGATCGGCGCGGATAAAATCCTGCACGCTGCGGTCATATCCGGGATAACGCGTTGTGATGACGGCGTTATTTTTCTGTATCAAGGCCAACTTCTCATCACCGAAACTGGCCCCGCCGCGATGTTCCACAAAAAGATCCGTCGCCGCCACATGCACCCCGCCCAAAGCGGCGGCACGCCTGCACCAGTCAACCTCTTCGCCGTAACCGCGTCCGAACTGCGTATCAAAGGGGCCCACCCGCCCGATCCAGCCCGCACCAATCGCCATACAGAACCCGACACCCGTTGGCGCCAGCACTTGTGGCGCATCACCCCCGGCGATGCTGTTGCGCAAGATTGCATCAATCCTGTCCCCTTCCCCGGCGTCAAGCTGCGTGTTCTTGCAGATCACCGGGGCCGAATAAATCTCTGCATCATTGGACAGCGGCGTCACGCTGGCCACATCGGGGGACCGCAACGGCGCGACAAGGCGGCTGGCCCAGCCCTGCGGCACCATCGCATCGCTATTGAGCAAGATCACCGGCCCGCCCCGCCAGCCTGCAAAACCGCGTCAAACCCATGATTGACGCTGCGGATAAACCCTTGATTTACGTCATTTTCAAGAAGTGTCACGCGGCCTTCCGGTTGCGCGCGCGCCCATTCGCGCAGCCATGGCCTGACCTCTGGATCGGTGGATTTATCCTCCACCACAATCAGATGCCATGGCAGATCAGTATGCGCCACCACCCGCGACAGAACCTCGGGCAGCAGCGCGAATGCGTTGAAAACCGGCAAGATGATCGTCACTGCCTGTTCTGGTATCTGATCTGACGACAACGCCGCAGACGACAACGCCGCAGATGGCGCGACACCGCAGGCTGACAGAAACCGCGCATCCAGCAACGAAACGGATTTGCCCTGATTAAGCCGCAGCGCCGTTTTCAACCTGCGGCGCAGATCAGGATCGGCGCGGCGCAAACCCGCCGCGATCATTGGCAGCATCGGCACAATCTCGCGCCAGAATTGCACCTTCAGCGCACGCATCGCGGCCTGCCGCCCCTGCGCCACAGGCAAGGGATGCGTCATCACAACCCGTCCCCCGCCCTCCTGCACAAGTTCGATCTGCAAAGGATCGTCAAAAAAAGGTAGGCTGAGGCTGAAGCCGGTATGCGGATCACAGCCAAGGGCCGCGCTGACATCCAGCCGTTCCAGATGCGGGCGCACCTGCCGCACTGTTGGCCCCAGCCGGAACGTCGCGGATTGCACCCTTGCCCATCCCCGCAGGGTCAGGCGGTTTTGCGACAGATTCACCTCTTCGACATATCCCAGCACATCCCCCTCAGCCGATTCGAGGGCGCAACCGCTCAGGCTGACCTTGAGGTGATGTGTCAGATATTGCTCCCGCAGCCATTGAAACTGGGCAATATACTGGCGAAGCGTGAACAGGCCAAAAGTCATAACAGAAGAATACTCTCGATCAGGGTAGAAATGGCGGGAGAATGCTACAATTTTCCAAGTGCTGCAACCAGATGGAGTATCCGGGTCTCCAGCCATGATTGGCGATGCAGCCCAAAATCACGCATCACCCGCAACCGCCCCTTTACGGGGTTTTGCCACCGGGCAACAAGGTCTTGCGCCTCTGGGGTCAGCGGCAGGTCAGAGGCGGCCAAGGCGGCGATATTGGCCGCGATCCATCTTTGCAATGTCCCGTCCAGCACCCCGCGCAACCGTACCAACCGCGTCAGATGACGCGCCCCCATCACATTGCGACCATGCTGGCGGTAATGCAGCACCAAACGGTGATCCACATGGATCACCGCACCAATCGCGGCCATCACCAGATAGACCCACCAGTCATGATGTGGCACCTGCCTGTGACCGGCGCGGCGCAAAGCGGCCAAGGCAGGCGCATTGATGGTGAGCGTGTGACCAGACAGGATGTTTTGCACCATCGCATTGCCAAGTCCGGGCGGGTGCGGCCACAGCGCCGATGCGCGGCTCTGCGATAGCCCGGCATCCGAGATGAGATAGCGCGCCGACCACACAGCAGGCCGCGCAGCCGAAGCGCCCAGCGCCGCCACCGCATAAGAGAGTTTCTCCGGCAGCCAGACATCATCCTGATCACATAGCGCCACAATCCCCGGCGGCAGATCGGGATGACACAGCATATGCATGAAATTATCCGCAGCGCCCCGCCCCGGCCCCTTGATCAGCCGCGCAAGCCTGCCGGGATGTACCGCGCCAAACGCCCTGATCGCGGCGCGCGTGCCATCGCTTGATCCATCATCACTGACCCAAAGTGACCAGTCCTGATGCGTTTGCCCCAGCAAGGATGCCAGCTGCTCGGTCACCCACGGCATACCATTGAACGTCGCCATCAGGATGGTGACGTGCGAGGTCTTTATCCGCGCTGGCGTTGATGATTCCATCGGTTCCAAATCCACACTATGAAAACATCAATTCAAGCCGGTACTGGCGTGCGGGTTATGGACCATCTTGGCCAGATATTTCCCGCTGGCCGGATCGTGCGGACATCAAACAGGGTCCGTGCGGCCAAGGGTTTCCCAAACTTCCTGACTGAACTGCGCCCGAAACGCCTCATTCAGCGAATCCGCTTGCTTGGTCAAAACGGTTTTTTCCGGCACCTGCCAATCGGAAACATCCGCCCCCAGAAACGCCGCAACGCTCTCGACACTGGCTTTGGGGCGATCAATCAAACCTTCATAGGTCATTTGATGCAGCGGAATTCCAAGCCCGCTCCCCAGAACGGAGAAAGCACTGTGGGAATTTGCAATCTCCTGCATGAAATGGGCAATGTATTTTGAATCGTATTGCGGAACAGTGCTGTTGCCTTCCACTCGGCTGGTCCATTTCTGGGTCTGCCAGGCGATATGCGCCGAAATGGCCTGACCAAGCGTATCCTCACGCCAGATATGGACAATCTTGACCCCAGTGAACATTTTGTCGATCCCAAGACGCAGCAGCATAGCCGTCTGATCCGAGGACGCCTTGAAGCCGTATAAACTGCCGGGTTTATGCCTTTTGGACAGATGGCGGCTAATGTAATCGGGAAAGCTGGTCAGAGAATGCTTTGTGCAAACATCTAGGACCATATCCGCATTCAGGCTTTCCCCAAACCCTGAGAATTTGGCAGTGTTGCGCAGATATTCTGCACATAGGTTGGAACCGCAACGGTTGTAAAAACCAAGGAGAATAAGCGGCTGATCAAACAACGGGCTTGTCCCGTCAAAGACCGCACGCCCGTCAAAGTGGCTTTTGATGATGCGCTCATGCTCACCGACCGGACATAGCGTTTCAAGCGTGTTGGACCTCAACATCTTGCACCTTTTCAATTGGCTTTCATACAAACCGCCACACCAAAACCGACTAGCGCAAAGGCAACAAGTCAAGCCAAGGCAGCTTTAAACAGTCACGGGCGGCGGGCCACCCAAACAAGGAAAGGGTTTGAACCGCGCAGGCCGGAAATGCAAGCACCTCCATGACAGTTTTGCTGATCCGGGTCTTCGCCACCATCGCCTGAACAGGCCGCAACTGCCCAGAAACGCGTCCGGATGCCGCCATCATACCACCAGATAAAGCCCGCGCCTCAGGGTATGGTCCTTGATCCCGCCAGCACGGTTTCAGGCGGCGGATTGCTGATCAAGCGGCAGGCTGAAGGTGAAGGCACTGCCCAGGCCCGGCGTGCTTTGCACCGTGATATCGCCCCCCTGCAGGGACACAAGCCGTTTCGTAATCGCCAGACCCAGACCTGTTCCGCCCTGCGGCCTTGTGCCGGATGGGTGCACCTGCGAGAATTCCTCGAAAATCGCGTCAAGTTCCGCCTCCGGGATGCCGTCACCTGTATCAGACACGGTAATCTTGGCACATTGCGGCACGGTTGTGGTTGTGATCCGCACCGAGCCGCCCGCCGCCGTGAATTTGACCGCATTGGACAACAGGTTTTCCATGATCTGCCCGACACGCGCGGAATCAGCCGATACGGTGATCGAGCAAGGCTCTGCCTCCAGCGTGACGCCCTTGGCCTCTGCGAGGGGGCGCATGGCCGCAGCCGATTTGGCAATCACCTCGGACAGATCAAAGGCCGTGCCACTTTGCCCCGGAACAGCGGATGTCAGGTTCACATAATCAAGCATCTCGTTCACCAGCTTCAGCAAATGTTCCCCCGAGAGCACAATCCGCTCCACCGCGTCCTGCGCAAAGGCATCCTGCGCTGCATTGCCCGTCATCACCGGACGGGATTTGAGCAAGCGGCCAAAGCCAAGGATCGTCGTGAGCGGCGTGCGCAATTCATGGCTCAGCACGCTGATAAACTCGGATTTGGCGCGGCTCATGTGTTCTGCTGTCAATTGCGCGTGTTTAAGATCGGTAATGTCAAACCGCACCCCCACCAGATCCCCCTCTTGCGTGCGGCGCGACAGCATCTTGATCCAGCGCCCGTCAGCCAGCTCTACCTCGGCCGCGTCCTGCGCGCCCAGATGGCCGTGCATCACCTGACTGAACCAGACGTCCTCCTGACCGCTGGGCACACGGTAAATGCCGTGTTGCATGTCCATCCGCATCAGATCGGCACAAGACATGCCTTTGGTCAGGACAGAGCCTTTGTTGAACAGCTTTTCATAGGTTTCATTCCAATGCACCAAACGGTCTTCATCATCAAAGATCACAAAGCCGCTGGATAAAGCATCAATGCCTTTTTCCAGCCGCTCCACCACCACGCGCCGCTGATAGTTGCGGTGGTAGTTCACATGGCCGGACCACAGCAGCAACACCATCGCCAGCACCACACCAACGCGGGTCAGCGTCAGCACAGGCAGCGTGGGCCACCCCCCTACAGGCACGATAGCGGCGGTGAACCCAAAGGTCTGGATCTGGATATCGTGCAAGCGGGGGGCATCCGCGAACACATCTTTATCGCCAAAAACGCCGATCCCGTCCATCTTGATGGCAACACGGTAATCACCAGCCTGCTGCACCTCTTGCAGCAACGGGCGGAACAGATCGTCAAGGTCGATCGTAATCGATGCCAATCCCCAGAACAGGCCATCCAACGTGTCGATCCGTTCGCGCAGGGCAACCACGCGCCGCCCTTCCAATGAGACATAGGGCTGCGACAGAACCGCCCGGTACGATGCGACAGCCGCGTCGATACTGTGCTGTTTTTCGTAAAGATCCCTGTAATCTTGTCCGATCAGGACAGCATTCAGAGCAGATGGAAAGACATGCTGGATCACCAGATCAGGCGCAACCGTCACCTTCATGATGGCCGGAGCGCCGTCCAGAACCCGCAAGGCCAGCCGCTCAAACTCAGACGATGTCATTTCAGGCAACATCTCAGCCGCCGCAACCAGCCCGTTAAGGGCCAGGACCTTGCCATAGAGATCTGTCTGGATCGACAATTCCATCGAACCCGTCAGCGCGGCAATATCTGCCGTGATACGCGCATCCAGCCTGTTGCGGTCCATCCGGTCCAGCAAGACACCAAGGATCGCGCTCAGGCCAATCACTGCCAACAGCAAAGGCGCCTGACCGATCAGAAAGCGGAGGAAACGTTTTTTGGATTTCACGGGCAAGTTTTCCAGCACAACAATCTCATAATACTACCGCTTTGGGGCAATATTATGGTACTGAAACGGTCCTGAACACATGAATGAGGGAGAACCGGAAGAATCATTCGATAAATTCATGCGAAATATGTTGGTGTTTTTCCAAGAACGATAATCCTGCCTCCCTTACGTGTAGCCGGTCACTCTTAAGAATTCCAAAACAAGCAAAAGTTTGTGCAGCCAATCGAAATTTTGCCTCTGCGGTCATTCTGTTTTCTCGCCCTGTTTCGTCGCATTCGGCAAAAACAAGGAAAGGCGCACCTGACCGCCGCTCATCGTGTCACCCGTCCACTATGTCCGGTGCGGCCCCCTGCGAATGATGCCGCCCGCCAAACCGCAACCGGCGCGCTCTGCGCTACCCCATCAATGCGCGCAGGGCAGGCAAGCCCCCGATGACCACAAGTGCGCGCCGCTATCGAAAGACAGCTGCAAAACACGAACGCACAATTCAGAATGTCGCACGGAACCGCTATACCAGCGTCATCGCAAGTCACCACTCACGCGTTACCCCTGTTTCCCGCCAGAACTGGCAGAGCGACAAGAAAGACAGACACCATGATGAAACGCATCAAAGCAATGATCGAAGAAGACCGCGGCGTGATTTCCGCAGACTGGATCACTTTGTCTGGCGGCGTCATGGTGCTGATGCTGGTTCTGGTGGGCACGGTCCAGCAGGAAATCTCACCCTATACGTCCAAAATACAGCCTATGCTGAACGTAACCTCTGCTTTTGAATAAAATCGTAAACCCATAATAAACTTGACGGGGCGCTGCATTATGGCATGCGCCCTTTTTCGTATGACGTTGCGAAGGATGAATGCCTGCGTCCCGCATGATGGCGCATCAACCGTCCGGTTTTGGATGGCTTCATACAATGTCAATCAAAGCTATGGGAGTATGGCGCGTTTCATTGAATGCACGCAAACGCGATATGCCTGACCGATACTGTCAGCCGATACTGTCAGCCGATGCTCTCAGCCAGTGTTTTCAGGCAGGCTTTCTCGGTGCTCAGGCGTTGTTCTATCGCGTCTTGCAGCTGTGTCACGGCATCGCGCTGGCCGGATCGCGCCGCGTCCTCGGCCTGCGACAGCAACCGCGACAGCTGCGCCAGCCCCACCACGGCGGTTGATCCGACAGTGCTGTGAATCCGGTCCGCCACCTGATCCATCGTCATCGTACGATCCATCAACACCGGTAAATTCGTCTCCACATCCTCCAGCGCCTGTTCCAGAAAGCGCAGCGCGCTGCCACGGTCCAGCATATCCTCCAACTGGGTCAGGGCCGCGTGCAGATCGCCCCCGTCTGCATCCCTGGGCTGATCCATATGGCTGCGCCCCGCCCATGCCTGCCCCATGGCGCTGGCCAGTTCGGCGGTGTTCACCGGCTTGGTCAAGACCGCATCCATGCCTGTGCTGATCAGGTCGGCCTGCCGCCCTTCATCGCTGAACGCGGTCACACCGATAATCACCGCACCGGATGACAGCCCGCCTGCACGAATGGTCCTGGTCGCTTCGCGGCCATCCATCACGGGCATGCTGACATCCATCAGAATGATGTCATACGCTTTGGCAGAGGCCATCGCCACGGCCTCCAGACCGTTCTTGGCTTGCGCCGGGCGATGGCCGATACGGGCGACCATCTTGCTCATCAATGAGACATTCACATCGTTGTCATCCACGACCAGAACATCCAGCACCACCGCCGGAGCCTTTGGTTTTTCAACCTGCAACCCCGATGATGCCTCAGCGGCAGCGGCGGCATCGCCATGATCTTCGGCAAAGGGCAATGTAATCTCAAAGC
>JBLRWJ010000017.1:20619-35590 GCA_047921315.1 Rhodobacterales bacterium
GCGGCAGCGGCGGCATCGCCATGATCTTCGGCAAAGGGCAATGTAATCTCAAAGCAGAAGCTGCTGCCCTTGCCCAATTCGCTGCGCAGCGATAACTGCCCCCCCATCCGGGACACGGCCAGCCGCACGATCGGCAAACCCAACCCGGTGCCGGAGCCACGGAACCGCGAGACGGATTCCACCATCTCAAATTCCGAGAATATCCGCTCCTGATCATCGGGTCCGATCCCGATTCCGGTATCGCGCACCTCCACCCGCAGCTTTGTGGACTGGTCCGGCCGCGGGGAAAACTGCAGGATAATGGCCACGCGGCCCTCATCGGTGAATTTGACCGCATTGCCGGCAAGGTTGTAAAGCGCGCGCGAAAAGGCATTGGACAGGCCCATACACATCCGGTCCGCATCGGCGCCAGACACGTCAAGATCCAACTCTATCCCGCGAGAGGCCGCCATCGGCCCCAATTCCCGCAGAATGTCTCGCGCAGCACTTGTCGGGCTGAACGGCACATGCCCAAGACGGCTTTCGCCAAGGCGCGTGATTTCCAGCACATCATTGACCTGCTGCAAGGCGCGGTCACTGCAATCACGCGCTGTTTGCAACAAATGCCGTGTTTCAGACGCCATGTCCTGATCATCGATCAGATCCAACGAGGCAATCACCCCGTGCAGAGGCGTGCGCATTTCATGGCTCATCGTGGCCAGAAACATTGTCTTGGCCGAGGCGTGCCGCTGCGCCTCATCCCGCGCGACAAGCAGCTTTTCCTCGGCGGCAACCATTTCAGAGATATCGCGGACAAAGCCGATCAGAATCGGCTTACCCTCAAGATCGGTATCCGCCACAACCGAGACTTCCGCCTTGAACATGGTGCCATCCATCCGCACGGCATCCACCCGCCGCAACCCGGCCCCGATAACGCTGCGGCGTCCGTCGCGGCGATACAGGTTCATCATCTCGCGGTGATGGTCGCGCTGCGCGGGGGGGATCATCACCTCTTCCACGAAACGCCCCACCATATCTGTGGCGGGCACACCAAACACTTGCGCCGAAGCCGGATTGGCCATCACGATGCGGCCATACATATCCGTCACGATCACGCCATTAAGGGACACGTCAAACACCTTGGACACGGTCCCAAGGGCCCGTTTCATCCTGACTGTGCGATCCTCAAGCTCGCGCCACAACCGCACCGCCAGAATGGCCGAGACAATCATCAGCATCAGCAAAACAACGCTTTGCAGCCAGAACTGCCGCAGCAGGCTGCGCTCCATCTCGCGGACCCGATCGGATTGCGCCACATGATAGCCAAGCGACATGGTGGTCACATCGCGCACCGTCCCGCTGGTGGCCTGTACATTATTGGCAAACTGAACCAGCGCCGCTGCATCATTTTCGGCCATCGTGTCAATCTGATCGGCCAGATCATCACGGATATCGACCAGCCATTCCAAACGCTGGCGCAACTCGTCCGAAATGTCTTTATTCTGCATCGCCGCCAGCACCGTATTGATGCGGCTATAGAAAATATCAAAGCGCAGCCGCACATGCGACAGATCAGATACCGTATTGGCCAGATCAGGGTATGTATTTGCCAGCAGCGTCCGGTCAATTGCCAGCGACAATGCCTTTTTATCAACATCCAACTGCGAGATCAGCCAGCCCGCATTATCGGAATCCGACGATCGCACAGCATCGATCCGGTCGCGAAAGGCCTGCGCGCTATAGACCATGGCGGCGCAGGAGAGCACCAGAAGCAGTAAAAGGAAAAACGCCGTGTAGCGGCGCGAGTTTTCCTGCCTCACAATCTTTGAGCCAAAGATCGCGAGCATGCTGTCACTCCGGCAGTACCCGAAGATGGGTCAACTGCCAGACAGACAGGGAATAGATTTCCTCGGTCTGGTAGCGCTCGCTCTGGTCAAAGGGAAACACAACCCATAAGGGGCCTTTGTCACGGATGCCGAACGGTGCGCCGTTGATCCTGTTGGCAATGATCGGTGCGCCATCCTCGATCCGGCTTTGCGGCATATCCACCTTGTAGTCATTGACAGCCACCATGCTGACATTTGCGCCAGTTGCACCAACCGCCTCCAGCACCGCAGCAAGGCTTGGCCCGGAAAACGTGATTGGCCCATCGGTCCAGATCGTGGTTGTGGTAAATTCGGTCTGTGGCAGGGCCATCAGATCGGCATCCGTCAGGCTGCGGATATCCGCTTCATATCCGGTCGTATCCACCGCCAGCAAAGCCCTGTCAGCATGTGCAGGCGCGCCGACAAAAGCGACAATGGCAAAAGCAACAATGGCAAAAGCCACGGCAAGGGAAAGGAATTTTCGTCTGAACATATGCCATAAACCCATCTTGATGTGATTGACTATCTAAAGTTTACCAGATCACAGGGCAATACTATCTTAAGATATCGACTGGAGTTGGTGAAAAATTTGCGTAGAATTGGCTTTGGCGGTCAAGTCTATTCAGCGTATTTCCAAAACATTGTGTTTCCAGATCAGTGTGTTTCCAAAATAAAACCGGTTCGGCCTTTTGCAGAAACTTTTTCTTAAAAATCCTGCATGTCGGGATCTTGTCGCTCAGATTCCGTTTGCCTTTGGCATGTCAACATGAAAAAAATGCGCGGATGTTACACAAAAGGAAAGCATATATGCCCACGTCATATGGCTTACACGCACAGAATGTCAGCCATGTGCTGCTTGCGGATGATCACCGCCTGATCGGTGAAGCGGTGGCCACGTTATTGTCCAGCAATCAACAGTTCAGCGTCGATACCGCAGAAACCTTTGATGAAACGATTAGCTGCCTCAAAACCTCAGGTCCCTATGACATCATCATGCTTGATTTGCGCATGCCCGGCCTTGTCGGGCTGGACGGTGTGCGTCAGGTGGTCGAACAGGCGGGCTCCGGCCAAGTGGTCCTGTTTTCCGCCAATGCCGATCGCCACACATTGGGGCGGGCCATCGAGATGGGCGTCAGGGGCCTGATCCCGAAAACCATGCCACTGCAATCTTTGGTCAGCGTGCTGCGCCTGATCGAATCGGGCCAGATGTTCGTGCCCGCCGATGCGCTGGATGAAAAACAACCCACCACTGGAAAGGACAAACTATCTGATACGGAATTATACGTCCTGCGCATGGCCGCGGCCGGATTGACCAATAAACGCATCGCCCTTGACATGGACCAGAGCGAGACAACCATCAAGATGCACATGCGCGCGATCTGCAAGAAACTGGGGGCCCATAATCGCGCCCATGCCGCCGTGATCGGACGTGACATGTCGCTGATTGACTCCTGATCCGGCCGCATCGGTCCACGATGGGCAGCAAAGGGCCGCGTCAGCGATCCGCACATTTCCAGACGCATCACATCCCCCCGAAATTCCGCCCCCCGCGCCTCTCACCCTCTGGATATATCAAAGGGGCTGCAGTAGCATTCTGCCACGGTTGTATGGCCACATGATATGCTTTGCACGACCAGCACAAAAGGATCACCCGGCTTGACGATCCAGACGATCAAACAGTTGCCGCTCAGGCTGCAATTCGGCCATAAAAGCGAGGTGCGCACGCAATTCGCGGCGCTGTGCTATCGGATCGTCAAGGACAAAACAGAGATCCTGCTGGTCACCAGTCGCGGCACTGGCCGCTGGATCGTGCCCAAAGGCTGGCCGATGGACGGGGTTACCCCCGCCCGCGCCGCCATGACCGAAGCATGGGAAGAAGCGGGCGTGCAAGGCCAATGCGCCGATATCTGTCTGGGCCTGTTCTCCTATGCCAAATCCGTGGCCCCCGAAACGACGCTGCCTTGCGTTGTCATGGTCTATCCGGTGCGGGTCAGCCATCTCGCGGATGACTTCCCCGAAGCAGGCAGCAGGCAGCGCAAATGGTTCAGTCAGAAAAAAGCCGCCCGCGCCGTCAACGAACCTGAACTGGCCCAGATCATCAAGACCTTCGATGCGCGCAAGCTCCGGCGGTGACTTGATTTTGCCAGCCCGCCCATTAAGTTGCGCTATGGCAAGACCGAATGACCGTCCGCGGAAGGCGCTCCGGAAAAACCGGCAGCCGCACCGGGCAGCAGCAGCAAATTGGCACAGATGATCCAGTTTTCTCTCAAATGCAGCAATGATCACCAGTTCGACAGCTGGTTCCAATCCTCTGACGCCTATGAAAAACTGCAAAACGCCGGGATGGTGACCTGCGCCATTTGTGGGGTCACCTCGGTCTCCAAGGCCGTGATGGCCCCGCGCATTGGCCTAAGGCGCGCCGATCCGGCCATGGTTGCCGCATCAGCGGCCCCACAGCCTGCAGCAGACGGGACAGGGACGGATCTGGCCACCGCCCCCGCCCGTGATCAGGCGCTGGCCGCCCTCAAGGCGCATATCGAATCAACCTCGGATTATGTCGGCACGCAATTCGCCCGGCAGGCGCGCGCCATGCATGAAGGCACCACCCCCGAACGCCCCATCTACGGCGAGGCGCGACCGGATGAGGCGCGCCGCCTGATCGAGGACGGTATCCCCATCGCGCCGCTCCCCTTCCTGCCGCGCCGCAAGACCAACTGACACCTTTGGCAACAGGATAAATACCCCATGCATATCGTGATCACCGGTGCCAGCCGTGGCATAGGTCAGGCGCTGGCGCAACATTACCGCGCCGCAGGCCACCATGTCACCGCAACGTCGCGCAGCGGCACCGCTTCTGCAGGCAGCGATGCGCTGGTGGCGCTGGATGTGACCAACCCGGCCGCGCATGCTGGGCTGGCCACCGCCCTGGGCGACACCCCGGTTGATCTGCTGATCTGCAATGCTGGTATTTATACCGATAAAGGCGAAAGCCTTGATACCGGCTATGCTGCCCCGCTCTGGTCGGACAGCTTTGCCACAAATGTCACCGGGGTCTTTTTGTCCATTCAGGCGCTATTGCCAAATCTGGCCCGCGCGACCGATGCCAAAATCGCGATCATCGCCTCCCAGATGGGCAGCGACACCCGCGCGCCGGGCGGCAGCTATATCTACCGCGCCTCCAAAGCCGCCGCGCTGAACCTTGGCCGCAACCTCGCCGCAGACCTCAAGCCGCGCGGCATCAGCGTTGGCATCTACCATCCGGGCTGGGTGCAAACCGATATGGGCGGCAGCGCGGCTGACATCACCGCCGATCAATCCGCCACCGGCCTGATGGCACGTTTTGCCGCCCTCAACCTTGACACCACCGGCTGCTTTGAAACCTGGGACGGCCAGCCGCACCCGTTCTGATACGTCCGCCCCCTGCTTCTTCTTGCCTTAAATATCCATGCACCAACATGGCCGCCCGCACCACCGACACCATGGCGTAGTGAAGGTCAGGCGCGGCGCGTGATAGATATTGCGCGTGGCACGCCAAGCGATTACACGCGGGCGCAGCCCATGATCAGGGCGCGACCAAGGACAGATCATGCCCGTTCTCGTTATGAAATTCGGCGGCACTTCCGTCGCCAACCCCGACCGGATCAAACGCGCCGCCAAACGGGTAGGCGTCGAGGTGGCCAATGGCTATGACGTGATCGTCATCGTTTCGGCCATGTCCGGCAAAACCAATGAACTTGTCGGCTGGGTGCAGGAAATCTCGCCCTTCTATGATGCGCGCGAATATGATGCGGTGGTGTCCTCGGGTGAAAATGTCACCGCCGGGCTGATGGCGCTGACATTGCAGGAAATGGACATCCCCGCCCGCAGCTGGCAGGGCTGGCAGGTGCCGCTGATCACCACATCCGCGCATTCCGCCGCCCGGATCGAAGATATCCCGCCCGAAAACATCACCGCCAAATTCGCCGAAGGCATGAAAGTGGCCGTTGTCGCGGGGTTTCAGGGCATCTCGCCCGAGGGGCGCATCACCACGCTGGGGCGTGGCGGGTCAGACACCACCGCTGTCGCCTTTGCCGCGGCCTTTGGCGCGGAACGCTGCGATATCTACACCGATGTGGATGGCGTCTATACCACCGATCCCCGCGTCAGCCCCAAGGCGCGCAAACTGGACAAGATCGCGTTCGAGGAAATGCTGGAACTGGCCAGCCTTGGCGCGAAAGTGCTGCAAACCCGCTCGGTCGAACTGGCGATGCGCTACAACGTCAAGCTGCGCGTGCTCAGCTCGTTCGAGGAACCCACAGACACGGCAGGCACTTTGGTCTGCGACGAGGAGCTTATCATGGAATCCAAAGCAGTCTCCGGCATCGCCTTTTCACGCGATGAGGCCAAGATGACCCTTGTCACCATCGAAGACCGCCCCGGCATTGCCGCTGCCATCTTCGGCCCCTTGGCCGATGCGGGTGTGAACGTGGACATGATCGTGCAGAACGTGTCTGAAACCGATTATCAGGGCCATGCCGGCGGTGTGACCGATATGACCTTTTCCTGCCCGGTCGATCAGATGAAGCGCGCCGAAAAAGCCCTGAATGATGCGCGCAGCGCCGGGTTGATCAACTTTGACCGGCTCGAGGCCGATACCGAGGTGGCCAAGGTCTCGGTCGTGGGGATCGGGATGCGCAGCCATGCCGGTGTGGCCGCCAAAATGTTCAAAACCCTCTCGGATGAGGGGATCAACATCAAGATCATTGCAACCTCCGAGATTAAAATTTCCGTGCTGATTGACAGGAAATACATGGAACTTGCCGTGCAGGCGCTGCATGATGCCTTCGAGTTGGAAAAATCGGCCTGAGCACGGGCAAACGGTCATCCTGTCTTGGGCGTAACTCTGATCGGCGCATCACGGCAGGTCAGGCCAACGCGCCACGGTGACGTGCACGGGACGGGGAACAAGGCAGGCAAAATGCCCGAACAAACCGAATCCGAAAGCCGAAAACTGCTGCGCCGGCTGCGCGATGCCATGGCCGAAGACAGCGCCGGACAGGCACGACTGGATAAGATCACCTATCTGACCGCCGATTCGATGGGGTCTGAGGTCTGCTCGATCTACCTGTTTCGCGATGACAAAACGCTGGAGCTTTGCGCATCCGAGGGTCTGAACCCCGAAGCCGTGCACCAGACGCGCATGAAGCTGGGCGAAGGTCTGGTGGGCCGCGTCGCGAAATCAGGCAGCATCATCAACACCGCCAACGCGCCGCAGGCCAAGGGCTTCCGGTTCATGCCCGAAACCGGCGAAGAGATTTATTCATCTTTCCTTGGCGTTCCGATCCAGCGCTTGGGCGAAAAGCTGGGCGTGCTGGTTGTCCAGTCCAAAGAGGCGCGCGAATTCAGCGGCGATGAGGTCTACGCCCTTGAAGTGGTGGCCATGGTGCTGGCCGAGATGACCGAACTGGGCGCCTTTCAGGGCGAAGGCGCCGCCCTGTCCGCACGCCACCAGCAATCTGTGCTGATCCGTGGCACCACCGCACAGGAAGGTGCCGCAGAGGGCCATGTCTGGCTGCATGAGCCGCGCGTTGTGATCACCAATCCCATCGCCGAAGACCCCCACAAAGAGCGGGACCGCCTGACCGAGGCGGTCGACAAGCTGTGCGTCAGCGTTGACCAGATGCTGGCCGATACCGGCGACAAGGAACAGATGGAGGTGATGGAAGCCTACCGCATGTTCGCCAATTCCAAAGGCTGGATGCGCCGCATGCAAGAAGACATCGCCCGCGGCCTGACCGCCGAAGCCGCTGTCGAAAAAGAACAATCCACCGCGCGCAACCGCATGGAACAGGTCACCGATGCCTATTTGCGCGAACGCCTGCATGATCTGGATGACCTGTCCAACCGCCTGCTGCGCATTCTGACAGGACAGGGCCGCGAAACCGGGGCCGAAATGCCCGCCAATCCCATTCTTGTGGCGCGCAATATCGGCCCCGCCGAATTGCTGGATTATGGCCGCAGCCTGCGCGGGATCGTGCTGGAGGAAGGCTCGGTCGGCTCTCATGCCGCGATCGTGGCGCGCGCCTTGGCCATTCCGCTGGTCATCCGTGCTGCCCGCATCACCACCGAGGCGCTGAACGGCAACCCGATCATGGTGGATGGTGATCAGGGCATCGTGCATCTGCGCCCCGATGAAACCGTGGCCTCGGCCTTTCGTGACAAGATCGCGATGCAGGCGCAGGCGCAGGAACGCTATACCTCGATCCGTGACAAACCTGCTGAAACGCTGTGCGGCCGCCGGATTGATCTGCATATGAACGCGGGCCTGATGGCCGATCTGCCCAGCCTCGAAGGGTCTGGCGCCGAAGGGGTTGGCCTGTTCCGCACCGAATTGCAGTTTCTTGTGCGCAACCAGATGCCCAAACGCTCGGAATTGTCGGCGCTTTATGCCCGCGTTCTGGATGCCGCACAGGGCAAACGCGTGGTGTTCCGCACCCTTGATATCGGGTCGGACAAGGTGCTGCCCTATATGAAGCCGAATGACGAGCCGAACCCAGCCCTTGGCTGGCGCGCCATCCGTGTCGGTCTGGACAAGCCCGGCGTCATGCGCATGCAGTTGCAGGCCCTGATCCGCGCCGCGCATGGGCGGCCCTTGACCATCATGTTCCCCTTCGTGGCCCAATATGGCGAATATCTTGCCGCCAAGGCCGAGATGGACAAAGCGATGGAGCGGGAGCGGATTCTGGGCCATCCCCTGCCTGAAACGCTGGAAGTGGGCGCAATGCTGGAAACGCCCAGCCTTGCCTTTGCCCCTGACCAGTTCTTTGAAGAGGTGCAGTTTCTCTCTATTGGCGGCAATGACCTCAAACAGTTCTTCTTTGCGGCTGATCGTGAAAATGAACGCGTGCGCCGCCGCTATGACACGCTGAGCGTCAGTTTTCTGACCTTTCTGGAAAATATCGCAGAGCGCTGCCGCGCCACAGGCACCCCGCTCAGCTTTTGTGGCGAGGATGCCGGCCGCCCGATCGAGGCTGCCTGTCTGGCCGCAATCGGGATGAACACGCTCTCGATGCGCCCGGCCTCTATCGGGCCGGTCAAATCCATCCTGCGCCGCACAGACCTGACAGCCCTGCGCGCCGTGATCCACGCCGCGCGCGCGCGTGGCGATGAAACCGCCCGCCCCGCCGTGCTGGAATTTCTGACCGCGCAGACCACGCCCCATTGAAGCCGCAAAACATACCCCCCTATCCGCAGCGCCCTGCCCTGACAGCGGCCAGACGGACCCCTGATGCCAGGAGCGAGCCTTGGAACTGACGAGCGAATTCGCGATCCTTGCTGTTGTGATGCTGCTATCGGGCGCGGCAACGGGCGTTCTGGCCGGGGTTTTCGGTGTTGGCGGCGGGGCCCTGATGGTGCCTGTCCTCTATGAGGTGTTCGGCATCATGGGGGCGAGCGATGATGTGCGCATGCCCTTGGCCGTTGGCACATCGCTGGCCATCATCATCCCGACATCGATCAAATCCTATCGCGGCCACAAGGCCCGTGGCGCGGTGGATGATGTGCTGCTGCGCGCATGGGCGATCCCGATCATTGCCGGCGTGCTGATCGGTGCCGCCATCGCGCGCTATGCCTCGCCCGTTGTGATGCAGCTTGTCTTTGTGGTGGTGGCGGGCATCAATGCCGTCAAGCTGATCAGCGGGACAACGCGCTGGGATATCGCCACCGATCTGCCCAAAGGCTGGCTGCTGCGCGCCTATGGCGGTGCTATCGGGTTGCTATCCTCGCTGATGGGGATCGGTGGTGGCCAGATCGCCAATATTATCATGACCTTGCATGGCCGCGCCATCCATCAGGCGGTGGCCACCTCTGCCGGGATCGGGGTGCTGATCTCGGTGCCCGGTGCCATCGGCTATGTGCTGGCCGGTCTGGGGCGATCTGACCTGCCCCCCGGCGCGATTGGCTTTGTGTCCTTGCTGGGGATTTTGTTCTTTGCCCCCACAACCGTGCTGACCGCCAATCTTGGCGTGCGTCTTGCGCATAGCCTGTCGCGGCGCAAGCTGGAACTGGCGTTCGGGATCTTCCTGCTGCTGGTCTGCCTGCGCTTTGTCTGGGCGATCCTCGTGCAGTAACCCCCAGCGCCCCCCCTCGGACAAGCCCGTCATCAGATCTTGCGCCCGACCCCGTCCCAATAGGGGGCGCGCAGGCGGGGTTTGAAAATCTTGCCGCTATCCTCGCGGGGCAGCGCCGCGTGAAAGTCGATCACGCGGGGATGTTTGAAACGGGCCAGCCGCCCCTCCAGATAGGCCATCACCTCGCCCTTGTCAGGCAGCCACCCCGCCGCAGGTTCGATCGCGGCCACGATCTTTTCGCCAAACTCGGCATCCGGCGCGCCGAAAACCGCAACATCGCGGATAAAAGGCGCGCGCATCAGAACCGCCTCAATCTCGGCCGGAAAGATATTCGCCCCGCCAGAGATGATCATGTCTTTCTTGCGATCCGTGATGAACAGATAGCCATCCGCATCCAGCCAGCCCAGATCACCCACCGAGAAATGCCCATGCTTTTCCGAAGCCGCCCGCGCCGCCGGATCATTGGAATAATCGAACCCGCCAAAGGCATCCATCCGCGCGTGGATCTCTCCCACCTGCCCGGGCGGCAGCGGGGTGCCATCCGCATCAAGGATCATCACCGTCCCGCCCATCTGCATCCGCCCCGCTGTGCCCGGCCGCGCCAGCGCCTCGGCCGAGGACACCATCGTCATAAAGCCGATCTCGGTCGCGCCATAGCTTTCCCAGAACACCGGTCCCCACCAGTCGATCATCGCCACTTTCAGATCATGCGGCCAGGGCGATCCGGTGGATACGACAAATTCCACCGATGACAGATCATAACGCGCCTTGACCGCATCAGGCAGCTTCAGCAGGCGGTTCATCATCGTGGGCACCATATAGACATGGGTGATCCGGTCCTGCGCGATCCGGGCGAGAAACGCCTCAGGTTCAAACTTTGGGGCCAGATGCACTGAGACGCCGGTACTGGCCAGCGCCGCACTGCTCAGGGTGGAGGGCGCGGAGTGATAGATCGGGGCGGCTGTAAAGAACCGCGCACTGGGGCGCAGGCCCATCATCTCCGCCCCGACCTGCCGCAACACGATCTCAAAATCGCGGCGCGGTCCGGTGCTGGCGCGGCGCACCCCCTTTGGCCGCCCGGTCGAGCCAGAGGTATAGCGCATCATCGCCCGCGTCATCGACACATCCGCCAAAGGACGCGCCGCCGCGACCAGATCGGCCCATTCCGGCAGTTCGGGCGCATCATGCGCCGCCATGTCGCTGATCTGATAGGCCGCGCAAAGCGCAGGTGCGGGGGTCACGGCAATCACCTGCCGGCCCAGCAATGCCGGGCGCAGAGCGGCGATCAGATCACGGTGGATGATCACCACCTGCGCGCCGCTATCGTCACAGATCGCCGCCACCTCATCCACGGTCTCGTGCCAGTTGAGCGCCACAATCACCACACCGGCCCGCGCCGCCGCGCGCATCACCTCAAGCTGGGTCAGATCATTGCGCATAATCACGGCAACGGGCGTATCCTCTGCGATGCCCAGCGTCCGCAATGCGCCTGCGCCCCTGGCCGCCCGCTCCTCCAGCGCGGCGCGGGAGAGCGTGCGATCATCGTCAGATACAAAGGCTTGCGCCACGGTATCGCTCGGGGTCTCGGCTACGGTCTGTGTCATGGTCTGCCTCCTCCTGCCATCTGTGGCAGTGTTGGACAAATGGCCCTGCCTGACCAGCCCCGAATTGCGCCGCGCTGCGCGATGCCGCGCAATCATCTTGTGCAACAACCCGCCTTGGTGCATGAGCGATCAATGGGCCAGACAGTTGGAGATAGCGGGATGGATTACGGAAAGTCAGGCGGAGCAAAATCAGTCAAGAACATGCCGCGCCACAAAGAACACAATGAAAAAGGCACCGATAAAAACCCCTATGGCAAGCCCGCCCCCAAGGCTGCATTGCTGGCGCGCATGAAAGCCGCAGCAGAAGCCGCCAAAAAGCAGGGCTGAGCGCCGTTCAGAACACAACGGCGCCGCACTGCGCCGCGACGCGTGCCAGCATGCTCATCGCGGCCAAGGCAGAGCTGCGCGGCGTGTCCGGCAGGGTCTGTCCGTTGATCTGCAAATGCATGGTGCCAAACGCGCCCGAAGCGGTAATCTCGTGCAGGTTTCCAGTGGCGTGCGCCACCCGCCCGCGCCGCATCGGTCAGGGCTTGTTCCAGCGCCCTGTCGGCCAGCCCGCCCCGGCCTGACCAGCGCCAATGCCAGCACCGCCCCGACCCCCGGCAAACCCGCCGCCACATACTATGCGATGGGCCCCTGCCCGATCAGACCAACGCACAGCACCGCGCCTCAGCCCTCGGCCGGTTGCGCGTAATCGGCATCGCTGACATGGTCCAGCCATGTCACCGCTGACCCGTCCAGCGCCTCTTGCATGGCCAGATGGGTCATCGCATTGGCAGGGGCCGCGCCGTGCCAGTGCTTTTCACCCGGTGCGAACCAGACCGTATCGCCCGGCCTGATCAGGCGCAGCGGGCCACCCCAGCTTTGCGCCAGCCCCAGACCGGACAGCACCAGCAGCGTCTGGCCCAAAGGGTGGGTATGCCACGCGGTGCGCGCGCCCGGCTCGAAGGTGACGCGCACCGCACGCAGCCGCGCCGGATCAGGCGCGGTGATCACCGGCTCCATCCGCACATGGCCGGTGAAATACGCCGCCTCGCCCCGCCCTGACGGGCGTGCTCCGTTCGGGGTGATATCCATTCGCGCGTCCTTTCCTGTTCACCAGCACTGTTCCGCAGAGGCGCGCGCAGCGCAAGCGCCGATAAGGTCAGTGGTGCCGCACCGCAGCCCCTGCAATCCTGTCGCGCAGCCCGTCAATCAGCTTGGCCTGCGGCACATCCCCGTCAATCGCCAGCTTGCGCAGGCCGAAATGGACATGGGCGATTTCCTGATAATAGCTGGTATAGGCGTAATTTGTCGCGGCCCCTGCCACCGCCCCCAGCACCGGCACAGTCTGCGCCGCCAGTTTTTGCCCCAGCACCGTGGCCAGTCGCGGGGCCACGCGGGCGATCAGTCCCTGCACCGTTGGGCCGGTCACCGCCAGACGCGTCGAGATAAACGCCAGATCGGCCCCGTCATCACGCGCCAAGGGGCCAGCGGCGGAAAACACCTCGACACAATCGAACTGCACATTCTGCGCTGCGGGGTCAAAATCATACTGCGCCGCCACCCCCTGGATCGAGCGGAGCAGCACCGTTGTAGTGATCGGCAATTCCGCCAAGGCCGAGGGCAAACCGCCAAAGCCGCCCGCAGCCCCCATCGCCGTGGTCACCGCCGTATTCATCCATCCCGGCTGATCCCCCACCAACCCGCGAGAGCCTTGCGCGGCGCGCATGGCCCAGCCCAGCGCCGCCTCGGTGCCGTCACCCAGACGGTCACGCACCGGCGGGGGCAGCCGGTCAAGCAGCGATTCCGCGCGCGCCCCGATCAGGTTGAGCACCTGAATCCCCATGCCCCCCGCCCGCGCATAGCGCAGCGCCAGCCGGTCCAGTTCCGCCTCGACATCAACGGTGATCAGGGTGTTCGCGGTCATCATGTCATCCTTGCTGTATCTGTGCATAGATTGGATGGCGCGGGCCTGCATTCAAGCCATGCGTGCAAAAGTCGGCCTGCGGTCACGCATCCCAGCGCGTCACGCGGCCCGCAACCCCGGCCCAGGCACCGGGGCGCAGGTCTTGCCCCAGCACGCGATCAGGGTTGGTGGGCGGCGGCATCTCGACCCCGTCCAGTTTCCAGAACCCGAAGCGGTTGTAATAGGGCGCGTCCCCCACCAGCAGCACACGGTCCCATCCGGCATCGCGCGCCCGGTCCAGGCTGCCTTGGATCAACAGCGCGCCCAGCCCCTCGCCCTGATGCGTGGGATGCACCGCCACAGGCCCCAGCAGCAAGGCCGCCTGCCCACCCACGCGGATCGGCCAATAGCGGATGGCGCCCGCCACAATCCCCCCGGCATCCCGCGCCACCAGCGACAGCCCCGGCACCGGGGCGATATCGTCGCGCAACCGGTAGGAGGACAGCGCCTCGCGGCCCGGCGCAAAGCACAGGTCATATAGCGCCTCGACCTCCCACCAATCGGCGGCGGTTTCCTCGGTCAGTTGAAACACCTGTGGCCGTCTCCGCGCATCAAATCCAGTTTCCGGTGGAAACGCCCCTAGCACGGCGCTAGGTCACGCACAAACCCCAGCGCGTCAAAAGCGCACATGATTTCAAAAGCGAGGGACATGATGTTCTACCAGCCCAAGGATGGCCACGGCCTGCCGCATAACCCGTTCAACGCCATTGTCACGCCCCGGCCCATCGGCTGGATCTCGTCGCGGGGGCGCAACGGTGTCGATAATCTGGCGCCCTATTCCTTTTTCAACGCCACCGCCTATACCCCACCACAGGTGATGTTCGCGTCAACCGGGACCAAGGCAGACCGTGATGGCACCAAGGATTCCGTGGCCAATATCATCGAAACAGGTGTGTTTTGCGTCAACATCGTGGAATTCGCCATGCGCGATGCGATGAACGCCTCATCCAAGACATTGCCCGCCACAGATTCGGAATTTGACCATGCCGGGCTGGTGCGTGCGGAATGCGACACGATCGCCTGCGCCCGTGTCGCGGCTGCCCCTGCCGCACTGGAATGCCGCCTGACCCAGATCATCCAGTTGGAGGGCGAGGGCAACACCATGGTGCTGGGCGAGGTGACGGGCGTGCATATGCGCGATGATTGCCTTGTGGACGGCCTGTTTGACGTGACCAAGTTCCGCCCCCTGACCCGGCTTGGATACCGCGATTATGCGGTGATCACCGAGCTGTTCGATCTGAAACGGCCGGATGATTGAGGGGGTGAGAGGGGGAGTGGCCCGAAGCGGACGTTCGAAAGCCGCGCAGCGAAGGTCTGCTTCCAGCCCCTGACAGACGGTCAACGAACCGCGCAGCGTTGGGCCGCGGGGCGGCGATGCCACCTTGTCAGTATGGCAATTTATGCCTGCCACATCTGCCTGACCTACAGACCTGCGCCTACATCTGCCAAATCGCCGTGCCGGGGGGC
>JBLRWJ010000018.1:0-20856 GCA_047921315.1 Rhodobacterales bacterium
CTCAAGTGTAAACTTTAGCCAGTCGGATGTCTCACGCTTATTGGCACGGAGGGGGGCGTGGGCGAACAGGCCGCTTGAGCGAAAGGGTATCGTGACGGGTGGCTGCATCCGGATCAAAATGGCGGTGATCTGGCCTGTCGGTTTTGTATGGGCCGGTTTTATGCGGGCCGGTTTTATGCGGGCCGGGGACATTGCCCTTGCGCCCCTTTTCGTTGCCGGTGCATGGGTTATGTTGCAGCCAAAAGGATAACCGATGCTTTTGCGCGTGACTGATGTGACAAAGACCTATCCGGGCAGCGATGCGGCGGTGCTGCGGGGGGTGTCCTTTGATCTGGGCGCGGGCGAGATGCTGGCGCTGACGGGTGAATCCGGGTCGGGCAAAAGCACGCTGCTGCACCTGATCGGGGGGCTCGATACGGCGGATCAGGGGCGCATCATGGTGGACGGCGCGGATCTGACCCTGATGGATGATGTGGCGCGCGCGGCGTTGCGGCGTGGTACGGTCGGCGTGATCTTTCAGCAGTTCAACCTGATCCCGTCCTTGAATGTGGCAGCGAATATCGCCTTTCAGGCGCGGCTGGCCGGACGGCATGATCCGGCGCAGGACCGGGCGCTGGCGGTGCGGCTGGGGTTGGAGGATCACCTGCACAAATACCCCGAACAGCTATCGGGCGGACAACAGCAACGCGTCGCTATTGCACGCACGCTGGCGCCGCAGCCCAAGCTGGTGCTGGCCGATGAGCCGACAGGCAATCTGGATGAAAGCACCGCCGACAAGGTGCTTGGCCTGCTGCAGGATCTGGTGGCCGAGACCGGCGCGGGGCTGATCCTTGTCACCCATTCCGAGCGTCTGGCGGCACGTTTGCCCCGCCGTCTGCATCTTCAGGCGGGGCAGTTGGCGTGACGGCGGCGATCCTGCAGGCGCTGGCCGCGCATTGGTGGCGCAACCCGTTGCAGCTGATCACGTTGCTGGCGGGGCTGGCGCTGGCCACGGCGCTATGGTCCGGGGTGCAGGCCATCAATGCCGAGGCGCGCGCCAGCTATGATGCGGCCGCAGCCACGCTGGGTGAGGGGCAGTTTGCCCAGATCACGGCCCGCGATGGCGGGGTGATTGCGCAGGCTGACTATATCGCGCTGCGCCGCGCGGGCTGGGCCGTCTCCCCGGTGATCGAGGGGCGGCTGGACGGTGTGCGCCTGATCGGGTTGGACCCGTTGACAGCGCCCGGCGGTCTGGGGCCGGTCAGTGTGGATGGCGGGGCCGATCTGGGGCAGTTTTTGTCAGGCGCGGGACAGATATTTGCGCAGGAGGCGGCGCTGACGCGCCTATCCAGCACCTTGTCCGGCATCGGAGCGCAGGGTGTTGCCGCCCCTGATATGGCCCCCAATACCGCCCTCACCGATATCGGCGTGGCGCAGCGCCTGCTGGCGCGGGTGGGGCAGATCGACCGGATGATTGTCGCCCCCGACCAGCCGCTGACCCGCCGCCCGCTGGCAGAGGTGGCCCCCGGCCTGATCCAGTCTGCCCCGCAAGATGGTGGCGATGTGGCGCGGCTCACGGATAGTTTCCATCTCAACCTCACGGCCTTTGGCCTGCTGTCCTTTGCGGTGGGCCTGTTCATCGTGCACGGGGCCATTGGCCTTGCGTTCGAGCAGCGCCGCCCCGTGGTGCGCACCTTGCGGGCGCTGGGGGTGCCGCTGCGGCGGCTGATCGTGCTGATGGCGGTGGAACTGGCGGTGCTGGCGCTGGTCGCGGGCGGGATCGGCGTGGCGCTGGGCTATGTCATCGCGGCGGGTTTGCTGCCCGATGTGGCGGCCACGCTGCGCGGGTTGTATGGCGCGGATGTATCGGGCCAGTTGACGCTGCAACCGGCATGGTGGCTTTCGGGGCTGGCGATTGCGCTGGGCGGCACGGCGGTGGCGGCGGGCGGCGCGATGTGGTCACTGGCGCGGATGCCGCTTCTGGCGGGGGCGCAGCCGCGGGCTTGGGCGATGGCGCGGCAAGGCGGGGCGATGGCGGCGCTGGCCGTGATCCTGCTGCTGCTGGCGGGAGGGCTGGCGGCATGGGGCGCTGGCTTGCTGGCGGGGTTCATCATGCTGGGGGCTTTGCTGATCGGTGGCGCGCTGTCCCTGCCGCCGGTGCTGGCGCTGGTGCTGCGGCTGGCCGAAGCCCGCGCAAGTGGTCCGGTGACGCAATGGTTCTGGGCCGATACGCGCCAACAGGTGCCGGGGCTGTCTCTGGCGCTGATGGCGCTGTTGCTGGCGATGGCGGCGAATGTGGGGGTCTCGACCATGGTGTCGTCTTTCCGGCTGACCTTTACCGGCTTTCTGGATCAGCGGCTGGCCTCCGAGCTTTATGTCAGTGCCGAGGATGCGGCACAGGCTGCGCTGATCCAAGCGGTGGCTGCAGATCACGCTGATGCCATTCTGCCGCTTTTGGCGCTGGACAGGCAAATCGCGGGCCAGCCTGCGCAGGTCTATGCCGCCCGCGATCACGCCACCTATCGGGACAACTGGCAATTTCTGCAAAATGGCCCGGATGTCTGGGACAGGCTGGCGCAGGGGCAGGGGGTGCTGGTCAATGAACAGCTTTACCGCCGCGCGGATCTGCGGTTGGGGGCCACGATTGCGATCAGCCCCGGCCTGACCCTGCCGGTGCTGGGCATTTACGGCGATTACGGCAACCCCATCGGGCAGGTCATCGTGACCGAGGATCTGTTTCGCGCCACCTACCCGGAGGTGACCGCCCTGCGCTTTGGCCTGCGCAGCGATCCGGCGCACGTTGATGATCTGCGCGCGGTCCTGCGTGATCAGGCGGGTATTGCAGACGGGATGATGGTGGATCAGGCCGCGATCAAGGCAATGTCGCTTGCGGTATTCGAGCGGACATTCACCGTCACCACCGCGCTGAACGTGCTGACGCTTGCGGTGGCCGGATTTGCCATATTGATGAGCCTGCTGACATTGGCCGCGATGCGCCTGCCGCAACTGGCCCCGGTCTGGGCGCTGGGGCTGACACGGCGCAGGCTGGCGGCGTTGGATCTGGTCCGCGCCGTGGTGCTGGCCGCGCTGACAGGTGCGCTGGCGCTGCCGCTGGGCTTGGCGCTGGCATGGGCGCTGCTGGCGGTGGTGAACGTGGAGGCGTTTGGCTGGCGCTTGCCGATGTTCCTGTTCCCGCTGGATTACCTGCGCCTTGCCGTGCTGGCCTTGCTGGCAGCGGCGCTGGCCGCAGCATGGCCGGCATGGCGGCTGTCGCGCACCCCGCCCGCGCATCTGTTGGGGGTGTTTCGCCATGAACGCTAAAGTGCTGCTATTGCTGATTTTTCTGCCTGTTCAAGCCTTGGCGCAGGGCTTTGCCGGGCTGGGCACACGGGCTGATGATTTTGCCACCCCGGTGCCGGGCCGGATGCTGGAGTTTCCCGCAGATCACGGCGCGCATCCCGCCTATCGTATCGAATGGTGGTATCTGACCGCCAATATGACCGGCCCCGATGGCACGCCCTATGGCTTGCAATGGACGCTGTTCAGATCAGCCCTTGCCCCGCAGGACGGCCAAGGCTGGGACACGCCGCAACTGTGGATGGGGCACGCCGCTGTCACCACGCCGGATGCGCATTTCGTGGCGGAACGTCTGGCCCGCGGCGGCATCGGGCAGGCCGGTGTGGTGGCTGATCCGTTTTCCGCATGGATCGACGATTGGGCGCTGGAGGGGCCGGATTTCGACACAATGCGCCTGACCGCGTCCGGCGCTGATTTTGCCTATGACATGGGGCTGACCGCAACAGGCCCTTTGGTCAAACACGGCGCGGATGGCTATTCGGTGAAATCCGGCGCGGGGCAGGCGAGCTATTATTATTCGCAACCGTTTTTTGATCTGTCCGGCAGGCTGACATTGCCAACTGGTACGGTTGCGGTGACGGGGCAGGCTTGGCTGGACCGCGAATGGTCCTCCCAGCCCTTGGCCGAGGATCAGACCGGGTGGGACTGGTTTTCGCTGTCCTTTGACACGGGCGACAAGCTGATGGGGTTTATCCTGCGCGGCAGCACCGATTACACCGCAGGCACATGGATCACCGCCGATGGGCAGACCACCGCCTTGCCTGACGGGGCCTTTGGGGCTGTGCCGCTGGAATGGCACCGCGTGGCCGGACGGCGGGTGCCGGTCAAATGGCAGGTCACGCTGGCCGCGCGTGATCTGGACGTGACGGTTACAGCCCTTAACCCCGATGCGTGGATGGCGACATCGGTGCCCTATTGGGAGGGGCCGGTGACGGTGACAGGCAGCCATAACGGTATCGGATATCTGGAGATGACAGGCTATGACAACTGATCCGCATGCATGGGCGACCAGCCTTGAGGGGCTGGTCGCGCAGGTCTGGCAACGGCTGGCGCGCGGCGTGGCTGATCGCCGTGCGCCCGCGCGGCATCCGACCTTTGCAACAGTCTCGCCGGGGGGCTGGCCAGAGGCGCGCACCGTGGTGCTGCGCGCCGCCGATCCGGCAGGGGCCACGCTGGACATCCATACCGATCTGCAATCTGCCAAGGTTGCATCGCTGCGCGCCAATCCCCGTGCCGCGCTGCATATATGGGAGGCGTCGGCGCATCTGCAGATCCGGTTGGCGGTGAATGTCACGATCCTGTCAGGCGATGATGTGGCCGCGATATGGGCCAAGGTGCCGGACCCCTCGCGCCAAAGCTATGGCACCCGCCCTGCGCCCGGCACCCCGATTGCGGAGGCGCTGGCCTATGACAAACCCGCCGATCCGGCCAGTTTCGCGGTGCTGCGCTGCACGGTGCAGGCGATGGATGTGGTGCATCTTGGCCCGCAGCACCGCCGCGCCGCGTTTGTGCGCGCGAATGGCTGGGCGGGGCAATGGCTGGCCCCCTGATAATGTCTGGCCCCCTGATAAGCTCTGGCCCCCTGATCTTGCGTCAGTCGTCGTCGCTGCACAGATAGACCGCACCGCCGATCACCACGACACTGGCCGCCGCCCCAGCCAGCACAGCAGGCGCGCCGAGCGCTGTGCCTACGGTTGCGCCCGCCGATGACAGCAGGCTGGTGATGCTGCCCGCATTGCCGGACAGGACCATTGCGCCCGAACTATGCGTCACCGCTGTCAGCGTGGAGGACAGGCGCCCCGTCAGCGTGCCCTCTTCGGCCTGCTCTCCGATTCCGGCCAGCGATAGCGCGCTGTCGCGGGTGGTGTTGACCAGTTTGCAGGTCTTGGAGGGTGTCTCGCAGCGGCCAAAGGCATCGCGGTTGCCTTGTGCAGGCAGGGAATGGCTGCGCGTTTTCGGGTCATAATTGGCGCAAAAGACCAGACGCTCCTCAGCGGTCAGATCGGGCATCAGATAGGTGATAACCACGGCACCGGGGCAGGTGCGGCTGCGGGTGAAATACCGCTCGCGGAAGGAGGAATAGGTCGGTTCGGCATCATCATAAAAGATCGTGACCTCTTCGCCCTCGATCTGGGTGGTGCATTGCGCGGGGGCCGCCTGCGCCGCGCTTGTCACGCTGATCACGCCTGCCACAATGGCCAGCAAAGCCAGATATCGCATATCGGTTCGTCCTGTTCAGCTACACTCTGCCAATGGGTCAGGGTTCATGCCCCACCGCGTTGGTCCTGCGGATCGCAGATCGGCAGGATTCGTTCAATACACCTGTGCGCGAGCGGGCGGGATCAGCCAAACACCGCCTGCCAGATCAGGCGCAGCGATAGCAAGACCAGCAGCACAAGGATCACGCGGTCAAACGCATTGGCCGAGATGCGGCGCGCCAGCCATGCCCCCAGCGGCATCGTCGCCATCAACGGGACCAGCGCCAGACAGCTGAGCAAAAACCGCTCTGCCGTCAGGATACCCAGCCCTGTCAGCAACGGGATCTGCACCAGCGCCATGCCGAAGAAAAAGACCGAGATGGTGACGATGAATTGCCCCCGCTCCAACCGTATCGCGTTGAGAAAGCTCAGCGATACGGGCGCGGATAGCCCCGCCGCCCCCTGCAGGATACCGCCCAGCAGCCCCAAAGGGGCCGCCAGCCGCTCAGCGTGTGGCAAGGCCAGCGTCCAGCCGGGGCGCGCCGCGCGAAATCCGACATAGGCCAGCACGGACAGTGCCACCGTCAGGGTCAGCGCCTCGGTCGGTAGCCATGCCAGCATGAAGCTGCCGATCCCCGCCCCCAGCGCGCCTGCCACCGCAAAACGGAGCATCAGCGGGCCTTTGACCACATGGTCGCGGTATACCCAGCCCTGCCAGATATTGGTGACAAGGTTCGGGATCGAAAATACCGCCACGGCGAAGGGCGCGCCGAAAAAGATCGTCATCAGCGGCACGGCAATCACCGGCGCGCCTGCGCCAGTGGCCCCTTTCAGAATGCCGCCAAGGGCAAACGCGATAATGACCAGACCCGTATCCATGCGCCAGACTGTCGGCCAGCCTTGCGCAAAGGTCCAGATGCCGTGATGGCCGCGCCGTCAATTATTCCAGCGCGAACAGCGAGATGACAACCTGCCCGGCCCGCCTTGCGCCAGTACCCACAAACAGCGTGCGGTTGACCCAGTCATAGCGCGGATCGCCGGTTTCCAGCCGCGCATGGGTGCGCATGTAATAGCTGTCAGGCGCGACGTCCTCGCCGCGGGCAATGGCGGCCAGCACCTCGGCGGGGCCATGGCGATACCCGTAGTTGCGGATCTCGATCAGCGCGCCGTCATCGGTTTCAATCGCATAGCGGGTGTCAAGTTCGGCCACGCCATTGGCCCAGATCGTCTGCCAATCCGCGCCCAGATGCAGGATGCGCCCGCTCAGGTCCGGTCCCGCGACAGTGCCGCCCACGATGGGGATGATCCGCCGCTGCCCGGCTTGCCCCGTGCCCATCTCGCGGATCGGATCAAGCGTGACAAACAGATCGCAGACATGGCGCAGCAGGGGGGTGGCAAGGTTTTGGGTCATGGCAGTCTCCGGCATGGGAAGGGGATTGAGTACGGTGCGATATTGCTATAAGTCATAACTAAATTTGAGGGGCCACGTCCAGCGTGATGCAAGCCCTGATCCTTGGGAGGGGAATGATATGGCGCAACCGCGCTTCTGGACACCGCATTTCAACATAGAGCATCGCGCCGATGGCACTATTTTGATGCAGCACACAGGCACCGCGCCGCGTCTGGCCGATACTGTTGTGGCGCGGATCGGCCATTGGGCCGCCACCACCCCGGACCGGACAGCCTTTGCGCAGCGCGGTGCCGAGGGCGCGTGGCAGCGCTTCAGCTATGGCGAGTTGTGGCATTCCATGCGGCATCTGGGGGCCGGGCTTCTGGCACGCGGTCTGGGGCAGGACCGCCCCGTGCTGATCCTGTCTGAAAACGCGCTGGATCATGCGATGCTGGCGCTGGCCGGGCAATATGCCGGCGTGCCCACCGCCGCCCTGTCCACCGCCTTTTCGCTGGTATCGGACAGTTTCGACAAGCTGCGCGATGCGGCAAGGTTGCTGCGCCCCGGTCTGGTCTATGCCTCTGACGGTGCGCGCTATGGCCGCGCCCTGGCCGCGCTGGGTGATGATGCCCTCAAGGTCTGCTCGGTCCATGCGCCAGCGGGCGCGCTGTCATTCTCCGATCTGCCCCGCCCTGATCCGGCGCCCGCCGATGCGGCCTTTGCCGCGCTCAGCGGCGATATGGTGGCAAAATACCTCTTTACCAGCGGATCGACCGGCAGCCCCAAGGCGGTGATCAACACCCATGACATGATCGCGCGCAATCAGGATATCGTCGCCGATTGCTTCCGCTTTCTGGCCGATCATCCCCCCGTGGTGGTGGATTGGGCCCCATGGAGCCATACCGCCAGCGGCAACAAAGTGTTCCATATGGTGCTCTGCAACGGCGGCACCTATCATATCGATGAGGGCAAACCGACCCCCGCCCTGATCGGGCGCAGCTTGGACAATCTGCGCGATGTGTCACCGACATGGTATTTCAACGTCCCCGCAGGCTATGAGATGCTGCTGGAGGCGTTCCGCACCGATCCTGCCCTCGCGGCGCGGTTTTTTGAAAAGCTTGATATGATGATGTATGCCGGTGCCGGCATGGCCCAACATATATGGGAGGGGCTGCGTCAGATGGCACAACAGGTCACCGGGCGCGATGTGTTGCTGACAACAGGTCTGGGCGCGACCGAGACCGGACCCTTCGCGCTGATGTGCACCACGCCGCAGGATGCACCGGGCAATGTGGGTGTGCCATCACGCGGGATCACGCTGAAACTGGTCCCCAATGAGGGCAAACTGGAGGCGCGATTGCGCAGCCCCTCGATCACGCCGGGCTATCTGGGCGATGCCGCAACCAGCGCCCAGATGCTGGACGACGAAGGGTTCTATTGCCTTGGCGATGCGCTGCGCCCGGCTGATCCGACTGACCTGAGCAAAGGGTTCTTCTTTGACGGGCGCATCGCCGAGAATTTCAAACTCGCCACCGGCACATGGGTCGCGGTGGGCGCGTTGCGCGCGCGGCTGGTAGACCATTTCGGCGGCCTGATCCGCGATGCGGTGATCCTGGGCGAGGATCGCCCGGCGCTCGCCGCGCTGCTGTTTCCGGCAGAGGGCGTGATGGACCGCCCCGGCATCATGGACGACATGGCGCGCCTGCATGACAGTTTCGCCACCACCTCCACCGGAAGCTCCACCCGCATCGCCCGCATGTTGATCCTGCGTGATCCGCCCAGTCTGGACCGGGGCGAGGTGACAGACAAAGGCTCGATCAACGCGCGCGCGGTGATCCGGCACCGCCCCGATGCTGTCGGCCAAGTCTACGGCGCGCCAGAAGGGATTGCCCGCCAGTAAGCCCGCATATCCCCTCCCGCTTCATTGTTCCGCAAATACTCAATCCTGACATAGCGCATAAAAGCCAAGGCCGCCGGATGCTCCGACGGCCTTGGCTTTATTCAATGGCCGGAAAAGATCAGCCGCCGTTGGCGGTGATCAACGCCTTGGCCCGTTCGATCAGGGCCTGCCCGTCAATGCCGCGGCCTTCCATATCGGCCACCCAACGTGCGATCACGGGCTGGGCTTTTTCTTTCCAGCGCGCCACTTCCGCCTCGTCCAGCGTGGTGATGGTATTGCCGCGATCCACCGCGATCTGGCGGGCGGGGGCGTCATAATCCCACATCACCTGCGATGCGAATGCTGACAGTTTCTCGCCCGATTCCGCGTCAATGGCGGCGCGGACATCGTCTGGCAGGGCTTCATAGCGGTCCTTGTTCATCGCCAGAATGATCGTCGCGGTATATAGCGATTCCGGCCCGCCGAATTCGGTGTGGTTACCGACCAGTTCGGAGACCCGCACAGCGGTGGTGACTTCCCACGGGATCACGGTGGCATCAATAACGCCTTTGGACAGCGATTCCGGGATCGCGGGCAGGGGCATGCCCACCGGGGTCGCGCCCAGTTCGTTCAGCATGTCGGTGATCACGCGGGTCGGGCCGCGCAGTTTTTTGCCGGCCATGTCTTCCAGCTTGGTGATCGGATCTTTGGAATGGATCATGCCGGGGCCATGCACCCATGCGCCAAGGATTTTGACATCCTTGTATTCCTCATCCTGCAGATCGCTGTCCACCAGTTGCCAGAACGCGGTCGAGGTGGCGACCGGGTTGGTCATCATGAAGGGCAGTTCGAACACTTCGGTCTTGGGAAAGCGGCCGGGGGTATAGCCGACCACGGTCATGATCAGATCAGCGGTGCCGTCAATCGCCTGATCGATCAGGTCATTCGGGCGGCCACCAAGTGACATCGCGTCATAATGTTCAATCTTCAGCTTGCCATCCAGCCGCGCCTCTACCGCAGCGGCCCATGGTTTGAGGATATGCGCCGGCACTGGCGCGGGCGGCGGCAGGAATTGGTGCAGCCGCAGCGTCACCTCCTGCGCGGACAGGGTGGCGGGGGCCAGACCCAGCGCAAGCGCCGCGGCGGTCACCGTCTTCATCAAGATACGTCTGTTCATTGGTTTCCTCCCAGAAACGGGCGGGTTTCCCCGCCCTTGGTTGCAGTTTGTGCCAGAGTTGCCCCAAGCGCAAATGATTATGTCGTATAGCAATATAGTTTTTTTCCCTGCCATATTCCCGGCTGGCATTATGTCAGGCCAAAGTGACCGGCAGGCTACGCGGCCCACGAAAGCCAAAGCCGTAGAATTGCACCGCTTCGGGGTCCGGTAGTGTCATATTCGGGAAACGCTCGCATAGCATCGGCAGCATGATATTGGCCAGCATGCGCCGTGCGATATGGGTGCCTTGGCAGAAATGCGGCCCGTTTCCAAAGGCTTGATGCGGTAGTTTGGGGCGAAAGATGTTATACAGATGCCCGTCCTCATACATGTCCTCGTCATGGTTGGCCGAGGCCTGGATCGTCATGACGGTATCACCTTTTGGGATGTGGTAGCCGCGGATCTCGGTATCCTCGGTGACCAGCCGCGATGACACCTGAATAGGCGCAACCCAGCGCACGCCTTCCTCGAACGCATCGGCCCACAGGCCGTCACGCTTGACCGCGTCAAACTGATCAGGATTCTGGATCAGGCCATAGAGAATCGTCAGCAGCGCATCGCGCGGCTCGTTGATCCCGCCACCGATGGCGATCTTGATGTTGGAATAGATCTGGCTTGTCGGGATCGGGTCTTCGGCATTCACCATCACTGACAGGGCACTTTGATCGGGGTCTGCCCGCAACCGCGTGGCGGCGGCGGCGAAAAGCGCATCCATTTCGTCATTGGCCGCGTCGCATTGCGCAAACAGCGCGTCCGTCCAGCCGAAATTGCCCGCCCCGTCAATCAGGATCTGCGACCAGCGCTGCATGTCATCATCCGATGCCTCAGGGATGCCCAGCAGATGCGTCAGGCAGCGCGCCGCGAATGGCCCGGCCAGCGCGGGAAACAGGTCGACCGTTTCGCCGCGGGGCAGGCGGCTGACATAATCCTCGGCAATCCTGGTATAGATCGGCTCCCAGCATTGTTTGATATTGCGCGCACTGAAGGCAGGCGCCATCGCGCCGCGCTCCGCCGCATGCTCGGCCCCGTCCTTGCGCATCAGCGTATGGGCGCGAAAGGCCCGCTGCATGGGCGTGTTCGGATCGTTGGAGCTGAACAGGACCGGGTTGTCCTTGACGTATTTGGTATCCGCCGCCTTGGTCAGCAGCGTGCGGCCCACCGATTGCACCCGCATCACAGGCGCTTGCGCCCGCAGGCGTTTGTACACGCGGTACGGGTCCAGCGTCAGTTTCTGGATCGTGATGTCGCGATCCAATGGTGCCAGCGTTGATGATGTTGTCGCAATCGTCATGGTTCTGCCCTCCCCTGCGGTCGCGTGTGCTGTGATATTATGGGGATGACAGACATATGACAATCCGATGGAGTTGATAGGCGGTATCTGATAATTTGATAGCGTCAGAACAGGGTCAAAGCATGCCACCACCTAAAGACAATGATCCGCTTGGCGTGGATTTCGCGGCGCTGCGGGTGTTGCGGCTGGTGCATGATTACGGATCATTCTCGCGCACGGCCGAGGCGCTGGGCGTCACCCAATCCTCGGTCAGCTATACGGTGGACAGGCTGCGCCGCGCCTTTGATGATCCGCTTTTCGTGCGGCAGGGGGCGGGGATCGTGGCCACCGATCGCTGTCAGGACATCGTGCGCGAGACAGCGCGTATGGTGGATGATTTCGTCGCGCTGACAGCCCCCCGCGCCTTTGATCCGGCCCGCGCCGCCGCCACAGTGACCCTGTCATGCAATTATTACGAGCGCGCCACGCTGGTGCCGCGTCTGGTGCGCCGCCTGCGTGTCGCGGCACCGGGGCTGAAGCTGCAGGTCATCACCTCAACCGTGCGCGGGCGCGAACAGCTCAGCCGTAGCGAAAGCGATCTGCTGATCGGTCCGGTCCAGATTGCCGATGCCGGGTTTTATGGCCGCCGCCTGCTGGGCGATCACTATGTCTGCGTCATGGCTGCGGATAATCCGCTGGCCGACGCGCCGCTGGACGTGGCGCGCTATGCTGCCGCGCCGCAGGTTGTGGTAACCTATGGGGGCAACTGGCGCTCGCGCTATCTGGTCGAGATGGAGGCGGCGGGCCTTGCCCCCAATATGGCGCTGGAACTGCCCAGCCCTGCCACACTGGGCGCGATCCTGCCGGGCACTGATCTGATTGCCACGGTGCCTTTGCGCACGGCACGGTCCTTTGGCGCGGGCCTCAGGGTGGTGGATTGCCCTTTCCCCGCGCCCTTCGGGATTGATCTGTACTGGACAGCACGCACCCATCATGCGCCGATGCATCGCTGGCTGCGCGGTGTGATCGGGCAGATCGCCGCCGCGATGGAGGCGGATCAGCCCGCAAAATGACCAATCAGCCTGGAAAATGACAGGCTACGCGGGCCTGTGCGCGCGGCTCCAGCATCGGCTGCACGCGGCGGCAGATATCCTGCGCCTTGGGGCAGCGTTCGGCAAAGGCGCAGCCCCTGGGCGGGTTGATCGGGCTGGGAGGATCGCCGCTGATCTTGACAGGGCGCACATAGCCACGCGATTTGCGCCTTGCCAGACTGGGGGCGGCAGATAGCAGCGCCTGCGTATAGGGGTGCTGCGGCGCATCGAACAGCGCATCACGCGGGGCCATTTCCACGATCTTGCCCAGATACATCACCGCCACTTCATCGCAGACATGGCGCACCACGCCCAGATCATGGCTGATGAACAGATAGCTCAGCCCCAGTTCCGCCTTGAGCCGCGCCAAAAGGTTCAGGATCTGCGCCTGTATCGCCACATCCAGCGCCGAGACAGGCTCGTCACAGACCAGCAGTTTGGGGTTTGTCGTCAAGGCGCGGGCAATGGAAATGCGCTGCCGTTGCCCGCCGGAAAACTGGTGCGGGAACAGGCTGAGCTGATCAGGCCGCAGCCCCACCAGCCGGAACAATTCGCTCACGCGGGCGCGGCGTTCCTCGGGCGTGCCAATCTCCATCAGGTCCATCGGTTCGCGCACGATATCGGCCACGCGGGCGCGCGGGTTCAGGCTGCTATAGGGGTCTTGAAAGATCAGTTGCACATCGCGGCGGCGCATCCGCATCGCCTCGGCGTCCAGTTGCAGCAGATCCTCGCCCTGAAAGATCACCTTGCCGCTGGTCGCCTCGACCAGCCGGATCGTGGCCATCGCGGCAGTGGTCTTGCCCGATCCGCTTTCGCCCACTATGCCCAATGCGCGCCCCTGTTCCAGTGTGAACGATACCTGCCGCACCGCCTCCAGCACCGGGCGGGGGCCGAACACCCCCTGACGCGGCAACGCGAATTGCACGGTCAGATCCTGCACATCCAAAAGCACGGTCATATCCGGCCCTCCTGCACGGCATGGCAGGCGGCGGGGTGGTGACCGTGATCCACCAGCAGCGGCTTTTCCGTATCGCAGCGCCCAAAACGATGCGCGCAGCGTTCGGCAAAGGCGCAACCCGCGCCCAGCATATGCAAAGGCGGCACCACGCCGGGGATTTCGCGCAGCTCCGTATCGCCCTTGCCCAGCGCGGGGATGCAAGAGATCAACCCCCGCGTATAGGGATGCTGCGGATGATCCAGCACATCATCGGCGCTGGCTTGTTCAATGACGCGGCCCGCATACATCACCGCCACGCGGTCCGCCATTTCGGAAATCGCGCCCATGTCATGGGTGATCAGGATGATCGCCGCGCCAAACTCGCGCTGGATCTCGTTGAGCAGATCGAAAATCTGCGCCTGCACGGTGACATCCAGCGCCGTGGTCGGCTCATCCGCGATCAGCACGCGTGGCCGGCAGCTCACCGCCATGGCGATCATCACCCGCTGGCGCATGCCACCCGATAGCTGATGCGGATAATCCCGCGCCCACCTGTCGGGGCTGGGAATACCCACGCGGTCCAGCAGCGCCACCGCATCACGAAAGGCCTGCGCATGGCCCACCTTCTGATGCAGCATGATCGCCTCGGCGATCTGGTCGCCCACGGTGAAGACGGGGTTCAGGCTCGTCATCGGTTCCTGAAAGATCATCGCCATCTCGGCGCCGCGCAAGGCGCGCATCCGCGCCTCGGACACGCGGGTCAGATCCTCGCCCGCCAGCCGGATCGCGCCGCCCGCCACGCGCCCCGGCGGGCTGGGGATCAGCCCCATCACCGACAGCGCGGTGATCGACTTGCCGCAGCCGCTTTCGCCGACCACGCCCAAAGTCTCGCCCGCATTGACCTGCAACGATACCGAATCCAGCGCCGTCACCGCGCCGTGGCGCGTGTTGAACGTGACGCGCAGATCCTCGATCTCCAGCAGCGCGCTCATCTTTCCCTCAGCTTCGGGTTGAAGGCGTCATTCAGCCCGTCCCCGATCAGACTGACCGAGAACACCGTCAGAAAAATCGCCAGACCGGGAAAGGTCACAGGCCACCACGCATCCAGAATATAGGCGCGGTTTGATCCGATCATCAGCCCCCAGGTCATCGTGTTGGGGTCACCCAAGCCCAAAAAGGAAAGGCCCGCCTCGAACAGGATCGCCACCCCGATGGTCAGCGTGGCCGACACAATCAAGGGCGGGGCCGCATTGGGCAGGATCACCTGCCAGATGATGCGCCGGTTCTTGGCCCCGATGGCGCGGGCGGCGGTGACATATTCCAGCTCCTTGATCTTCATCACCTCGGCGCGGGTCAGGCGTGCGGTCTGCGGCCAGCTGACCACCCCGATCGCCAGCGCGATCGTGGTCAGCGTGGGCGAAAACAGCGTGACCAGCACCATCGCAAACAGCAGCGCGGGCAGCACCTGAAAGAACTCGGTGATCCGCATCAGCAGATTGTCGATCCAGCCGCCGTAAAACCCCGCCAGCGCCCCCAGCGTGATCCCGATCATCATAGTAATCGCCGCCGCCGCCGCCCCTACCGCCAAGGTCGGCCCTCCGCCCGCGATCAGCCCGGCAAAGATATCGCGGCCCAGATAATCGGTGCCCAGCGGAAAGCGCGGCTCAACACCGGGCGGCTCATGCGGGGCCCAGACGATCTGATAGGGATTGCCAGCATAAAAGAACGTCCCCCACAGCGTCGCCAGAACGATCACGCCCAGAACCAGCACACCCAGCAATGCGGGGATATTGCGGCGAAACATACGCCACGCCTCGCGCGCGGGGCTTTCGGGTTTGAATTCCACAGCCTCGGTCACCACGCATCCCTCCGCTTGGTTTCTTCTTGCGTCAAATATCCCGGGGGGGGCGTCGAACAGCGTTCGGCGCGGGGGGCTGGCGCCCCCGTCTGCCGCGCCTGCTGCAGATGCACCCCGCTCATGATTTGCCCCGCAGGCGCGGATCAGCCAAGCGGTAGCTCAGATCGGTCAACAGGTTCGCCACCACCACCATCGCGCTGGCAAAGAACAGCACGCCAAGGATGGTCGGATAATCCCGCCGCAGGATCGATTCAAACGCCAGCCGCCCCATACCGGGCCAGTTGAACACAGTCTCCACCAGCAGCGCGCCGGAAATCAGGTTGCCAAATTGCAGCCCCGCCACCGTCAGGATCGGCAGCGATGCATTGCGCAGCGCATGTTTGAACAGCACCGCACGTTCCGATGCCCCCTTGGCCCGCGCCGTGCGGATATAGTCCGAGCCGAGCACCTCCAGCATCGAGGCGCGGCTGAGGCGGGCATATTGCGCCAGATAGATCAGCGCCAGCGTGAAGGCGGGCAGCACCAGATGATGCGCGATATCCACGGTTTTGACCCAGAGGTTCGCATCACGCAGCCGCACCGATTGCATGCCATCCACCGGAAAGATCGGAAATACGCTGGCAAACAGGATGATCAGCATGATGCCCGTCCAGAATACAGGCACCGCATAGCCCACCGTTGCCACCACCGACACAAACCCCGACAGCACGCCTTTCGGTTTGCGCGCCGCGATCACGCCCAGAAACACGCCCAGCAGGATGGACAGGATTTGCGCGCTCAGCACCAGCAGGATGGTGGGGCCGATCCGGTTGCCGATCAATGTCGCCACGGGCTGGTTGAAGAAATAAGATTGCCCCAGATCGCCGCGCAGCACATTGCCCAGATAGATGCCAAGCTGGGTCAGCATCGGCTTGTCCAGCCCGTATTCGGCGCGGATCGCATCCAGCAGCGCCTGATCACCGCCGCCCATTTCGCCTGCGATGACCATGGCGGCATCACCGGGGGCCAGCCGGATCAGCATGAAATTCAGCACCACAACCCCCAGCATCAGGATCAGGCCATATACCAGCCGTCTGAACAGGAAAGATGCGCTCATCAGGGTCGCCTTGTTGTGACATGGGTAAAGATATGCGGCGGGCCGGCGCATCGCTTTGCGCCCCGGCCTGCCGCCGCGTGCTGACGGCTTGGGTTAGTTGGCGTCTGACAGTTCCAGCGTATCCATCGGATGCATCGGTCCCCAGATCCCCAGCGGCGGGTTCACGATACGGTTGCTATAGGCCGTGTGATACGGGGTGGCATTGACGAAATAGACCGGCACATCCCCCACAACGATCTGCTGGAATTCGGCATAAAGCGCCGTGCGCTTGTCCATGTCCAGCTCAACCGCCGCTGCGGCCAACAGCTCGTCCACGCGGGCGTTGGAATAGCTTTGCGTGTTCGACCAGATGACGCCCTGTCGGATATTGTCGGTCAGATAGGTGCGGTGCACACCGATCACCGGATCACCCCAGTTGAACACGGTATCCATCGACAGTTCGAAATCATGCCCGCCCACGCGGCCTGCCCATGTCGGGAAATCGGGTGCGGCGCGCACGGTTACATCAATCCCGATCTGGTCCAGTTGCGACTTGAGGTATTCTGCCACCGTGCGTTGCTGCTCGGCAGGGCCGGGGATGTAATCCACGCTCAGGTCCATGCCATCTGCAAAACCGGCCTCGGCCATCAGGGCGCGCGCCTTGTCCAGATCCACAGCAAAAGGTTCGACAGACGGATCAAAGAACGGGCTGCTTTCGATGATCGGGCCGCGCTGCGCGGTTGATACACCGCGATGCAGGGCGTTGACGATGAAATCGCGGTCAATCGCATAGGCAATCGCCTGACGCACGCGCACATCGCTCAGCTTGGGGGAGGCGGTGTTGAAGGCCAGCCAGTTGATCGGACCAATCCCGGCATACCCTTCACTGGTGACGGTCAGCGCCTCGACCCGCTCCAGCCGCCGGATGTCCTGACTGCCTGGAACAAAGGGATACATATCGGCATCGCCGTTCTCCATCGCGATCACAAGGGCCGATGGGTCTTGGACGATCCGCACGATGATTTCATCCAGTTTCGGGCGCCCCTCGATAAAGTAATCGGGGTTTTTCTTGAGGATGATCGCCTCGCCCGGGGTGAATTCGGTGACCATGAATGGCCCTGATCCGATGGGCATCGCATTGGCGGAATGGGCTTTGACGTCCTGCCCGTCATCAAAGATATGTTTCGGCAGGATCGGGGCCAAAGCGGGCGACAGGGCCAGCAACAGCGCCGGATGCGGCTGGCTGAGGCGGATCACGGCGGTATGCGCATCGGGCGTGTCCACGGCTTCGACAGGGGCGAACATCGACTGGAAGGGATGGTTTTCCTTGATCGTCATGATCGAGAACGCCACATCTGCCGAGGTGACAGGCTCTCCGTCATGGAAGGTGGCGTTCTGCACCAGATTGAGCGTCAGGCTCAGCCCGTCCTCGGCCATGTCCCAGCTTTCGGCCAGATAGGGCTGCGGGGTCCAATCCGCGTCATAGCGCAGCGGCGAGGCAAAAATCTGCGTTGAGGGGACAGCGGTGGCGATGCCCGATTGCACCGCGCCGTTCAGATGGCGTGGCACCTGATTGCCAACAATCACCAGCGTGCCGCCCTCGGCATGCAGCGGGGCAGAGGGTAGGGCCGTGAAAAGGGCAGCAGTGGCCATTACCGCTGTTCCCATGAAGCGTGGCAACAGTTTCATCGCAGTCTCCCGGTTGGTGTGTCTGGATTGGTCTTGATGCCATTTCGTTTCACGCTAGCGATCCCCCTATCCTCGGAAAAGAGCGTTTTCTGGGGCTGATAACGCTATTTTTTAGTGGAATCCTCGGCTTCGGGTGACAGAATGAGGTCTTCAAAAATACCCTGCCGGGCCATTTCCTCGCTGATGTCCAGCACCGCCTGCACAAGGGTCGAGCGGCGCGAGGCCTGCGTATAGGCCACCCCGAATTCGGGCATATCCACCTTGCCCAGAATGGGCCGCGCCACATATCCGTTGGAGCCGTCACGGTCCGCCTTGGAGCAGATGTTCAGGATCGAGTATCCGAATCCCGCTGCAACAAGCCCCCGCAGCACGGCGCTGGATTTGGTTGTATGGACCACATTCAGCGTCAGATTGTGTTCCTGAAACACGCCGTGGAAATAGGCTTTGGCCGTGGGCAGGTCCAGCAGCACCATGGGCAGGCCCGACAGATCCTGCAATGTCACGCCGTCCTTGTCTGCCAAGGGCGATTCCAGCGGCAAAAGCGCCCATGGACGGGCCAGAAACAACGGTTGGAACGGTCCGCCCTCTGCCCCGTGGCGCCGATAGGTCAGGGCCAGATCAATCTGGCCGGTCTGCAAAAGATCCAGCAAGGCTGACAGGTTGTCCTCTTTCAGGTCGATGCGGATGGCGGGATAGATCCGCGACAGATGCTTGAGCACGCGGGGCAGCACATAGGGGGCTGTCGGGGCATAGCAGCCCATATGCAATGTGCCGGTCGGATCGCCCGAAAGCGACATCAGATCGGATTCAAACACCCGCGCCTGTTCCAGAAACAGCGTGATCCGCGCCGCGACTGTCTGCCCGGTCGGGGTGGGTTGCACGCCTTTGGCCGGCACGCGGCGAAACAGTTCGCTGCCGACGGTCTGCTCGATCGCGTCGATCGCGGCGGTGATGGAGGATTGCGAGATGTTCATCTCGGTCGCCGCCTTGACGATAGAGCCATTGCGGATCGCGGCATCGAAATAGCGCAGCTGCTTGAGGGTAAAGCGCATCTATTCCCCTATCAAATCAAGTTTCTCCCGACACTAAATCTATTTTCTCATCGGAGGAACCTGCTTTACGCTTTGGCTATAGTCAGGAGGGACGCATGGCTGAGATAACTGTTTTCAGAGCAAAGAAGATCATCACAATGGACCAAAACCGCCCGGAGGCCACGCATTTGGCGGTTCTGGATGGCATGATCCTTGCGGTTGGTGACAGGTCTTGCGCTGATGAATGGCAGGCCGTAGGCCACACGCTGCGCCATGATGACAGCCTTGCGGGGGCCGTGCTGATGCCCGGCATGGTTGAGGGGCACGCCCATATGATGGCAGGCGCGATGTGGAATTTCGCCTATGCGGGCTTCCATGACCGGATGGACCCGCAGGGCAAATGGTGGAAGGGCAAACCCGATCTGGATGCGGTGGTGCGCGATCTGTCCGCCTATGAAAAGACGCTGGCCCCCGGTCAGCCGCTGATCGGTTGGGGGTTGGACCCGATCTTTTTCTCAGGTGAGCGCCTGAGCCGCAAACATCTGGACCAGATCAGCACGGATCGCCCCGTGGCGATCATGTTCTCCAATTTCCACCTGATGTGCGTGAACTCTGCCGCGCTGGACCTTGCGGGTTATGACCGCACCACCAATGCCGAAGGCGTGGTCAAGGGTGCCAATGGCGAACCCACGGGCGAATTGCAGGAAATGGCGGCGATGTTTCCGGTGATGCGCCGTGTCGGCATGGATTTTCGCGGTCTGTCGCAGACAGAACCCTCCATCCGCAGCTATGGCGCGGTGTGCATGCGCGCAGGCGTGACCACGGTCACCGATCTTTATTCGCAGATGGAGGATAGCGATCTGGTGACCCTGCAGGCGGCGACGGGCGATGCGGCTTTCCCTGCAAGGCTGGTGCCGGTGCTGGGGGTTGCGGGCAGCGATCCGGAACAGGCGGCGGCGCGGGCGCGGTCTTTGCGGGCGCACTCCACGGACAAGCTGCGGCTGGGCGCGGTCAAGCTGATGACGGACGGCTCTATCCAAGGCTGGACAGCGCGGGTCAAATGGCCCGGCTATATCGGCGGGCAGGCCAATGGCATCTGGAACATGGCCCCTGATGAGATCCACCGCATGGTGGCGGCGATGCAGGCGGCAGGCGTGCAGATGCATATCCATGTCAATGGCGATGAGGCCAGCAGCGTGGCCATTGATGCCATCGCCGCCGCCGCGCGCAGCCACCCATGGCCCGATGCGCGGCATGTTTTGCAACATTGCCAGTTGATGGGACCGGATCAGTTTGCCCGCTGCGTCGAACTTGGCATCTGCACCAATATTTTCTCCAATCATATCTGGTATTTCGGTGATCAGCATATCGCGCTCACCGTGGGTGAGGATCGCGCGTTCCGGATGAACGCGGCACGTTCCGCGCTGGATGCGGGGGTGCATGTGGCGCTGCATTCGGATGCGCCGGTCACGCCGCTGGGGCCACTCTTCACCGCATGGTGCGCGGTCAACCGCCAAACGATGACAGGCCGCACCATGGGGGCCGCGCAATGTATCACCGTGGCAGAGGCGCTCTATGCCGTGACAATGGGCGCGGCCTATACGCTGCATATGGATCACGAGATCGGCAGTATCGAGACAGGCAAGCGCGCCGATTTCGCAATTCTGGGCGATGATCCGTTAACGGTGGAGCCGATGGCGCTGCGTGATGTGCCGGTGCTGGGCACCGTGCTGGACGGGGTGGTGCATCTGGCATGAGCCTGCCGCACCAGACCTTGCCGCGCCAGACAATGCCGCGCCAGACAATGCCGCACCAGACCATGCCGCACCACACCATGCCGCGCCTTCCGATGACAGTGATCGGCGGCTATCTGGGGGCTGGCAAAA
>JBLRWJ010000018.1:20956-33901 GCA_047921315.1 Rhodobacterales bacterium
ACCATGCCGCGCCTTCCGATGACAGTGATCGGCGGCTATCTGGGGGCTGGCAAAACCACGCTGCTCAATCGCCTGCTGGCCGAGGATCATGGCCGGCGCATCATGGTCATGGTCAATGATTTCGGCGCGATCAATATTGACGCCGCGCTGATCGCATCGGCGGATGGGGATACGATCACCCTGACCAACGGCTGTGTGTGCTGCACGATGGGGGCGGATCTGTTTATGGCGATGGGCGATGCGCTGGATCGCCGCCCGCGCCCCGATCATCTGGTGATTGAGGCATCGGGCATCGCTGATCCGGCCCGCATCGCCACCGCGGCAAGGGCTGAACCCGAGATGACCTATGGCGGTATCGCGGTGGTGGTGGATGCGCAGAACTGGCCGCGTCTGGCCGATGATCCGCAGATCGGCGCGCAGATCCGCGGGCAGGTGGCGGCGGCTGACCTGCTGCTGATCTCCAAGACCGAAGATGGCCAGCCCGCTGGATTGGCCCCAAGGCTTGCCGCGCTCAGTGCTGCGCCGCAGATCGACCTGCCGCAATGCGCTGCTGTTGCGCCGCTGCTTCTGGGCGGGATCGCGCCCGCGCAGGCCAGCGCTGAGGGCCACGCGCATCCCGCCTATCTGGGCTGGGCGCATGACAGCAACGCTACCATGACGCGTGAGGCGCTGGCCGCCACATTGGCTGCCGCGCCTGAGGCGCTTTACCGGATCAAGGGGCTGGTGGCCGCGCCCGATGGCAAGGGCTGGGAGGTGCAGGTCGTGGGCCGCAGCATCGAGATCAAGCCCGCGCTGGCCCCCGTGACCCGCACGCAACTGGTGGCCATCGGCCCGCAATCGGGGCTGACGCGCGCTGATGTGGAAAAGTGGTGGGGGGATGGCTGCCCCTGATGGCGGCGGGCCTTTCGGCTGTCAGCAGGATGTGCGGGTCTGATCCTGCGCATCGGGGCTGCAAAACAGCCGGTAAAGCAGGCCGATTACCTCATGCGTGTTCTGATCGGCAAGGCTGTAATAGATCGTCTTGCCCTCGCGCCGGGTGCTGACCAGACCTTCCTCGCGCAGGCGGGCCAGCATCTGGCTGACAGCGGCCTGCCGGATTTCCAGCAGGGACTCCAGCTCGCCCACCGATTTCTCGCCCGAACCAAGATGGCACAGGATCATCAGCCGCCCCTCATGGGCCAGCGTCTTGAGATAGGTTGCTGCCGCCTCGGCGCTGCGGGCCATTTCCGAGGGCGGGGCAGGTGGGCTTTGCACTGGCATATCCGGCATATCTGTCACGTCTGGCAGGTCCTGCATTCGATTACCCCATATGTCCTATCACACCCGGTCAACAGGTGCGAGTTTACTTTTCAGACGCGGGTGCACCGCCTTCAAACTGGTTCTCATTCTGATAATCACAAGGGGCATCCTGCATTTGCAGATGCAGACCTTCGCCGGTGAACGGATGCGCGCGGGCCAGATCCTCATCCACCTCGATCCCCAGACCGGGGGTTTCGGGCGGGATCACATGGCCGTTTTCCACCCGGATACCGCCCTTGATCAACGCGTCATGGAACGGCGTTTCGATCGTTTCGATCATCAACAGGTTGGGGATAGAGGCGGCCAGATGCACATTCGCGGCCCATTCCACCGGACCGGCATAAAGATGCGGGGCGATCTGGGCATTGAACGCCTCGGCCATCGCGGCCACCTTCTTCATCTCCCAGATCCCACCGGCACGGCCAAGGGCGGGTTGCAAAATCTCGGCCCCGCCTGTCCTGAGAAGGGTGGCGAATTCGGCCTTGGTCGTCATCCGCTCACCCGTGGCCAAAGGAATGCGCACAGCTTGCACAACCTTCTGGAATTCAAGCAGATTATCGGGCGGAATCGGTTCTTCATACCAAAGCGGGCTATAGGGTTCCAAGGCCTGGCCCAGCCGGATCGCACCGGCGGTGCTGAACTGGCCATGCGTGCCGAACAGCAGATCGGCGCGATCGCCCACGGCTGCGCGGATGGCGCGGCAAAAATCGACCGAGCGGGTGATATCGCGCATCGCAGGCATATGCCCGCCGCGCATCGTATAGGGACCGGCCGGATCAAACTTGACCGCCGTATACCCGCGACCCACCGCCTCCAGCGCCGATTCCGCCGCCATCTCGGCCGAGATCCAGAAAGGCGCATGGTCATGATGCGGCAGCGGATAGAGATAGGTATAGGCGCGCAGCCGGTCATTCATCCGGCCCCCCAGCAAGGCCCAGACAGGCCGCCCGCGATCCTTGCCCAAGATATCCCAGCAGGCAATCTCCAACCCCGAAAACGCGCCCATCACCGTCAGATCGGGGCGCTGCGTAAAGCCGGAGGAATAGGCGCGGCGGAACATCTTTTCGATGTTTTCGGGGTTTTCGCCCTGCATATGGCGGGCAAAGACATCCTCGATCACCGCGCGCATCGCATCCGGGCCAACGCTGGCGGCATAGCATTCGCCCCAGCCTGTGATGCCGGTATTGGTGGTCAGCTTGACAAGGATCCAATAACGCCCGCCCCATCCCGGTGCGGGGGGAGAGGTGACGATGATATCAAGGTCGGCCAGTTTCATCGTCAGTCGCTCCTATGAGTATTTGGGGAACAATGAAGGGGGGCGGCAGAAAGGGGCGGGTCAGGTGGGGCGGGTCAGTCGCGCAGGATGATCACATTGCGCCGTGCGGCACCGGATTTTGTATCGGCAATCGCCTCGTTTATCTGGTCCAGCCTCCAGCGGCCCGAGATCAGCTCGTCCAGTTTGAGCCGCCCTTGCTGGTAAAGGTCCACCATCCACGGAATGTCGCGCTTGATCACCACATCGCCCATTTTCGAGCCGATCATCCCTTGGCCCACCGCGGCCATCACCACAGGTTCATAGCTGGAGGTTTGCCCCGAATGCGGCATGCCCACCATCACGACCCGCCCGCCATAGCCCAGATAGCGTGGTGCGGTGTCATAGGCCGGGATCGCGCCGACGGTCACGATCACCGCATCCGCGCCGCGCCCCATGATGCGCTTGGCGCGGGACCATGGTTTGGGATCGGTGGCCAGAATGCCATCCGTGGCACCAAACTCGCGGGCGACCTGCAGTTTGGCCTCGCTCATGTCCACGGCGATGATGCGGCGCGCCCCGGCGATGCGTGCGCCCTGAATGGCGTTCAGGCCCACGCCGCCCGCACCGATGATGACAACATCCTGCCCGGCGCGCAGGGCGGCGGCATTGACCACGGCCCCGACGCCGGTGATCACCCCGCATGACAGCAGCGAGGCCACGTCCTTGGCCATGTCATCGGGGATTTTCACCACCTGGCTTTGATCAACGACCACGGATTCTGCAAAAGCCCCGCAGGCCATGGCCTGATGCAGCACGCCACCCTCGGCGGTCGTCAGCGGGCCTTTGTCGCCATTATAGGGCGTGTCGCACAGCGTTGGCTTGCCCGAGCCGCAGTTGGAGCAGCCGCCGCAGGCGCGGATCAGTGTCACCGCGACCGAATCGCCCACCGCGATACCCGCGACACCCGCGCCCAGGGCTGTCACGCGGCCTGCCGCCTCATGGCCGTAGACGGCTGGCAGCGTGCCGCCCCATGCGCCCTCGGCAAAGGAGATGTCCGAATGGCAGATCGCCACAGCGTCCAGCTGCACCTCGATCTCGCCCATTTCGGGGGCGCGCAGGCGCACATCTTCGATGGTCAGCGGGGTGCCAAAGGCATGGCATACGGCGGCCTTGATGGTCTGCATTGGATAGTTCCTTTGTCGTTCTTCAATCCGGTCGCTTTGGCCGAACCTGCCCGCGTGGCGTCATTGGTGCAAGTGCAAAATCTTATTCCGCATTGTGACACAGCGCCGGGTCGTTTGGGCCTATCCTGCCAGATGGCGCGCGCGCGCCTGATAGATCACGGTGGCCAGCGCCATGATCACCGCAGAGAGCAAAAACGGCGCACCGGGCAGGTAAAGCCCGGCATCCGCCTGCGTGAACAGGGCGAAGGTCTGTGTCATCACCAGCGGGGCCAGCACCATGGCCACCGCTGTCAGGCTGGTCAGCACGCCTTGCAATTCGCCTTGGGCGTTATCCGCGACAGCGCGCGACAGGATGCCCTGCAGCGCGGGCAGGCCGATCGCCCCCAGCGCCGTGACCGGGATCAGCAGCAACAGCAGCAGACCTGAGGAGATAAAGCCAAGCACGATCAGCGCGACCAGTTCGATCAGCAGGCCCAGCAGCACGGTGCGCGCATCGCCCAGCAGCCGGATTGCGGGCCGGACCAGCATCCCTTGCACCACCGCCAGCGACAGGCCGTAAACCGCCAGCGAGACACCGATCAGGCCGGGTGACCAGCCAAACCGCTCCACCGTGAAATAGGCCCAGATCGCGGGATAGACCACGGTGGCGAAATGATAGAGGAAATACACCCAGATCAGTGGCCCCACCCCGGCAAAGCCGACAACCGACCGGATCGCCCCGAACGGGTTGGCGCGGCGCGCCTCGAACCGGCGGCGGATGCGGTCTGTCACGGTTTCACGCAACACGAACCAGCCAAAGGCGGCATTGGCCAGCGCCAGCAGGGCGGCAGCAACAAAGGGCGCGCGGGTGCCCCATTCGGCCAGCAGCCCGCCAATGACAGGCCCCAGCACGAACCCCACGCCGAAAGCGGCCCCGATCAGGCCGAAATTGCGCGCTTTCTCATGTGGGGCGGATATATCGGCCATATAGGCCGATGCGGTGGAATGGGTGGCTGCTGTGATCCCGCCGACAAGCCGTCCGGCCAGCAGCAGCCAGATTGATCCGGCCAGCGCCATCACCACGTAATCCGCCGCCATCACCAGAAGCGAGATCAGCAGCACAGGCCGCCGCCCGAACCTGTCAGACAAGGCCCCCAGCAGCGGGCCGAACAGGAATTGCATCATGGCGAATGCGGTCGACAGCACCCCGCCCCAAATCGCGGCCTGCGCCAGTGAGCCGCCCGTTGTCTCGCGGATGAGATCGGGCATGACCGGCAGGATCAGGCCGATCCCCATGGCGTCGATCATCACCGTGATCAGGATGAACACAACCGGCAAGGGCATCTGGGGCAATTTTCTGCTGCTATGACGGGGATAGGTTATGGTGGCGGCAGGTTACGGCAGCGGCTTTGGCGGGCAAAGCCCTGCCGCAGGGTCAGCGGCTGTAAAGCAGGGGGAACCAGTCCGCGCGCAGCTTTTGCCCCGCTGTCATGTCATGGCCGGGAAAGGGCGGCGAGGTGGGGCCGGGGCGGTCGACATAGCGCGCATCATCGCCCACCAGACGCAGGGAAAAGGCGCGGCGGCGGCGCGTTGTTTCATTGCCGCGCGCGCCGTGCAGGGTGCTGAAATGAAAGGCCACGGCATCGCCGGGCTCCATCTGCCATTCGCGGATATCCATGCCCTCGGCATCGGGGTCAGGCACCGGCATATAGGCACCGGAGTCGGGATAGAAATCCTGCTCGGACAGCCAGCGGGTGGGCAGCACCGGACGGGGCCAGAGATGCGAGCCTGCCACGCAGCGCAGGCTGGCCCTGTCCACCGGATCAAGTGGCGACCAGAAGCTGACGGTCTGGCGACCCTCGACAAAGTAATAGGGGCCATCCTGATGCCATGGGGTGGGTTTGGAGGTGCCCGGTTCCTTGACCAGAACATGATCGTGGAACAATTGCACCGTTTGCGACCCCATCAGATCAGCGGCCACCTGCGCGGCGGCGGAGGTGCGGATCACCTGTTCAAAGGCGGGGATGCGCTGCCAGTTGCAATAATCATCGAAAAAGCGCCCGCCCTCGCCGGCATGGAGGTTCTCGGCGGCATAGGGGCCGGGGTCTGTCATGTTGTGATCGATCCCGGCGGCCAGAGTATCCAGATGGTCGCGGAACAGGCCACGGATCAGGACAACCCCGTCACGCTGGTAATCGGTGATGTCTTGCGCGGTTACGAGGGGGTGGGGCATGGGGCGATTCCTGTGCTGTCATTGCCGCACTATCGGGGCAAGAGCGCGATCAGGGCAAGGGGGCGCTGCGGTAAAGCGTGACCTTGAGCCCGCCATTCGACACAGGCGGCGCGGGCGGCAGGAAGGGCAGGGCGGTGGCTTTGGCCAAGGCCGGATCGCTGGTGACAAGCCCGACACGCCAGCCGCGGAACCGTTCGGCCAGCGTTTTGCCAAGCGCGCCGTAAAGGGCGAAAAGCAGCTTGCGCTCTCCGATCCGCGCGCCATAGGGCGGGTTGATCATGATCAGGCCGGGCGCGCCCGCAGGGCGGATCAGGTCGCTGATCGCGTGGGTTTTGAAACGGGTGATGCCCGCCACGCCCGCGCGCTCCGCATTGGCGGTGGCGGCGCGGATCGCGCCTGCATCGCGGTCAGAGCCGTAGAAACGCAGCGCGGTCTCATGGGGGGCAGAGGCGGCATTTCGCAGGGTGTCCCATGCTGAGGCATCAAAATTGGCCATGTTCTCAAACGCATAGCCGCGCGCCCGTCCGGGCAGCAGACCAAGCGCCATTTCCGCGGCCTCGATCACGAAAGTGCCAGAGCCGCACATCGGATCAAGCACGGGTTCGGTGCCGTCATAGCCGCATTGGCGCAAGAACAAGGCGGCCAGTGTTTCACGCAAGGGCGCTTTGGCCATGGCCTGTTTATGGCCGCGCTTGTGCAGCGATATGCCTGTGGTGTCGATGCTGAAGGTGCATAGATCATCCTCGATCCGGGCTTTCAGGCGCAGTTCGGGCGCGGGTCTTGCTGCGCTTTCGGCGGATGGATCGGCCGCGTCCTCGACCGCCTGCCCGCTCAGCACCTCAACACCGATGGTTTCGCGCAAGGCGGTCTCGATCCGCTGTTTGGCCGCCCCCGCGTGGTAGATTTTGGAGGCTTTGCACGTCACCTCAACCCGCACCGGCACATCGGGGCGCAGCACGGATGCCCAATCGAATTTGCGCGCCCGTTTGTCCAGCTGTGCCAGATGCAGCACGCGGAACGATCCGATGCGCGCCAGAACGCGGGTTGCGCCGCGCAAGGACAGGTTGGCGCGCCAGACATCGGGCCAGCCGCCTTGAAACGTCACACCGCCCGGCACAATCGCGGGGGCGGGAAAGCCAAGGCTTGCCGCTTCTTCGGCCAAGGCGGGCTCCAGCCCCGGTGGTACGGCCAGAAAAATCTCGAATAAGGGGGTGCTGTTGTCCATGCGCCCGCTTATCCGCTGCGCTGCCGTGCATGGCAAGCATGAAGGCTTTTGTGATGCCGCGCTGTGGATGTTGGCTTGGGCCGCTTTGCGGGCTTGATCGTCGCAATTTATCGTCCAGGCGCCGGGTTTTTTGTGTGCATGCGAGCAATCTTTCGATAGTTTGTGCATAGTTGGAAAGATAAGTCATGCCTAAAAAACACCGCCCGCCGCGTCAGGTTCTTGGCCAATCCATTGCCGCCGATCTGGAGGCAGAAATCATGGTGGGCCAGCTTGAGGCTGGCAGCCGTCTGGATGAGGTGGCGCTGGCCAAGCGCTTTGGCGTGTCACGCACGCCGGTGCGCGAGGCGTTGCAGATTGTGGTGTTGCGGGGGCTTGCGATGCGGGTGCCCTATAAGGGTGTCGTTGTCAGCGCCATCTCGCCCGAGCGGATTGACCAGATGTTCGAGGCGATGGGCGAGGTTGAGGGGCTGTGCGGGCGCTTTGCCGCGCAACGCATGACGATGGAGGAGCGCGCCGCCCTGCTGAACCAGCATGAGGCGATGGCGCAGATGGCGCAGCGGGGCGAGGTGGATCAATACGAGGCGGCGAATACGCGGTTTCACCAGTTGATCTATGCGGGCAGCCATAACGAGGATTTCATCGAGATGGCCGAGGCGATGTGCCTCAAGCTGTCACCGTTCCGGCGGTCGCAACTGGCGGATGCGACACGGATTGCGCGCTCAAACGCTGAACATGAGCAGATCGTCGAGGCGATCATCAAGCGGGATGGGCCGCGCGCGGAAAAGGCGTTGCGCCGCCATCTGCTCAGCGCGGCGCAGGCCATGCTGGACAAATGGGCGCGCGTGCATCCGGGATCTATGCCAGCGCGGTCCAAAGCATCCTGAGCGATGTGATCGCCAGAAACACCGCAAAGGCGCGTTTGACCCATTTTGCATCCAGCGCATGCGCCAGTTGCGCGCCGCGCGGGGCCAATGTGGTAGAGATGGGCAGGATCAGCGCGGCGGCCACAAGGTTGACATAGCCCAGCGACAGCGGCGGTCGGCCCTCAACGCCCAGCCCTGCGATGATCAGCGCGATGACAGCGGGCACGGCGATGATCAGGCCAAAGGCGGCGGCGGTGCCGACAGCGCGGTGCACGGGCACCGAACAGGCGGTCAGCACCGGCACGCCCAGCGTGCCACCCCCGATGCCCATCATCGCCGAGACCGTGCCGATCCCTGTGGCAAGGGCGGGTTGCGCGGCGATGCCCTGTGGCAGGTCATCGGCCAGCACCAGCGTTTTGGGCCGCGCAAGGTTGATCGCCACGGCCAGCCCGACGATGCCAAAGACCAATAGCAGCGCCGTGCCATTGATCATGCCCGCCACCGCCCCGCCCAACAGCGCGCCTGCGGCCATCCACGGCCCCCAGCGCTTGACCAGCACCATATCCACCGCGCCGCGTTTGTGATGCGCGCGTGCCGATGAAATGGCGGTGGCGATGATGGTGGCCAGCGATGTCGCCACGGCCAAGGGCATGGCAAGGGCGGGATCAAACTGGATGAAGGTAAAGACCCAGAACAGCACCGGCACGATCACAATGCCGCCGCCCACACCCAGCAGGCCAGCAAGGATACCCGCGAAAGCGGCGGCAATCATCACGCCACCGATCAGCAGGGCGATTTCGGTATGTGTCAGCAGTTCCAAAAGGGTATCCGATGCGTTTCGATATAGGTTGCGAATTGAGGTTGGGGGTCAGTAAGCCAGATCGGATCAGAAGGCCAGCGCGGCACCATCGGCGCGCGGGTCAGATGCGGCCTCAATCAGGCCAAAGACCTCTGCATGACACCGTTCTGCCCTCATCCTGGGGCCGGAACGGTGTCATGCAGAGGTCTTTTGTATACAATTTCTGCTAATAATTGCGCTACAGGATATACATTAGGCAGGTTGAGAAGGCGTGCCGCGATCCGGCCCCGCGCGGGCCCCGCCAGCATGCCCCCCGATGCGGAGGGTTATCCGTTTGACAAGCCTGTACCGGGGCGACAGGCTATTCTTGCGCGTGTTGTCGCTATTGAATGGACCCACTGGTGCCCTACCGTTTTGTGCATACTGCTGATCTGCACCTTGATTCACCGCTGAAATCGCTGGCGCTGCGCGATCCGGCGCTGGCCGAGGTGATTGGCAATGCCAGCCGCACGGTGTTTGCGCGTATCATCGATATCTGTCTGGAAGAGGCGGTGGATGCCCTGCTGATCGCGGGGGATCTGTATGACGGGGCGCAAACCTCGATGAAAACCGCGCGCTTTCTGGCCGAACAGTTGCGCAGGCTGGATCAGGCGGGGATCGAGACATTCATCATCCGGGGCAACCATGATGCGGAATCGCGCATCACGGCGCAACTGATCCTGCCGCCTTCGGTCACGGTGTTCGGGTCCAAGGCGCAGGTTGTGCTGCGCGACAAGGACGGGCAGCGCATCGCCATTCACGGCATCAGCTTTGCCAAACCGCACGCGCCAGACAGCCTGCTGCCGCGCTTCAAGCCGCCAGTGCCGGATGCGGTGAATATCGGCATGATGCATAGCAGTCTGGATGGCTCTGCCGGGCATGACCGCTATGCGCCCTGCCGCCTGTCTGATCTGCAGGATAGCGGGTTTGACTATTGGGCGCTGGGCCATATCCATGCGCGGGCGCATCATGCCGGTGCAGTGCATGTTGTCATGCCCGGCATCCCCCAGGGCCGCGATATCGGCGAGGCGGGGGGCAAATCGGTCACGTTGGTCAGCATAGGCGATGATGGCCGCCTGAGCGTGGAGGAGCGCAGCACGGCGGTGGCCCGGTTTGCGCGGCTGGAGGTGGCGCTGGACGGGATCACGGATTGGCCGGATCTGGTGGCCGCATTGGGTGCGGGCCTGCGCGGCGCACGGCGCGGGGACGGCGAGGATCATCTGGTGCTGCGCCCGGTACTGACAGGCACAACCCCGCTTTTGTGGCGGTTGCGGCGCGATCAGCCCATCCTGCTGGCCGAGGCGCAATCTATCGCCGAGGCGATAGGCAGTGTGTGGATCGACAAGATCGAACTGGCCTGCACCGATGCACCGCAGCCCGACAGGTCAGGCCCGCTGGCGGAACTGACCGCGCAGATCGCGGCCTTGACCACGCCGCCCGCACCTCCGCCCGCTGCCGTTCTGGCCGAGGCGGACGCCGCAATGGAGGCGCTGGTCAAGGCCTTGCCGCGTGCCTTGCGCGGGCTGCTCGGCGATGATCCGGCCATGCAGGCCGCGATACGGGATCAGCTGTTGCAGGATGGCGCGGCAGAGGTTCTGGCCCATCTTCACGGGTTGGAGGATCGCGGCTGATGCGCCTGCGCCGCCTTGATCTGACCCGCTATGGCAAATTCACCGATCGCAGCCTTGATTTCGGGCCTGCCCCGCAGGATGGCGCGGATTTCCACATCATCTATGGCCCGAACGAGGCCGGAAAATCCACCACCATGCAGGGCTGGCTGGATCTGCTTTATGGTATCCCCGCGCAAAGCCGGATGGATTTCCTGCACCCTTACGGCACGATGCAACTGGGGGCCTGTATCGAGGCGGGTGGCGAACAGGTTGATCTGATCCGCACCAAAGGGCGCAACAATACGCTGACAGACCCATCCGGCACGGTGCTGCCCGAAGCGGTGTTGCAGGCCGCGCTGGGCGGGATTGACCGGGCCGGATATGAGGCGATGTTCAGTCTGGATGATGAAACGCTGGAAAAGGGCGGTGAAAGTATCCTGTCCAGTCAGGGTGATCTGGGGCAAATGCTGTTCACCGCCAGCAGCGGGCTGGCCGAGATGGGGCAGGCGCTGGATGGTCTGCGCGCGCAGGGTCAGGCGTTTTTCAAACCGGGCGGGCGATCCGGCGGTCTGGCTGATCTGAAAAAGACGCTGGCGGCGCTGGATCAGCAGATTGCACAGCTTGATATCGGGGCTGCGGATGTGGCGCGGCTGGTGCAGGCGCGCGATCAGGCGCAAGAGGTGTTCGATACGGCCGAGGCCGAACAGGCGGGCACCGTGCAACAGTTGCATCTGGTCGAGCGGCAGCTGGCCGCCCTGCCGCTGATGACGCGGCTGCGCTTGGTGCAGGCCGAACTGGACGCGCTGCCGGATCTGCCCCCCTTGCCACAGGGCTGGGCCGCCGAGGTGCCCGCGCTGATCCGTGATCAGGGCCAGACAGCGGTCCGGCTGGAGGAGCAGGCGGCGCAGATCACCGCGTTGCGCAATGACTATGACGCGGCCACCGATGATCCCGATATGCTGGCGCTGGGCCCTGCGATGGCGGCTGCCGAGGCGTTGAAATCCGATTATGACGGTGCGCTGCGCGATCTGCCCGCCCGCCGGACCGAGGCATCAGGCACCCGGACCCGCATTGATGATCTGCTGCGCCGCCTTGGCGCGGCGGGGCGTGATCCGGCGGATCTGTTGCCGCCTGCCCCTGTTGTGGCGGCGCTGCGGGCCTTGATGGAGCGTCATTCCGGCGTGATGGCCGCCTTGCATACCGCGCGGGATGAGGCGGATAGCGCGCAGCACCGATTGCAGGGCTTGAGCACGCGGATCGCGGGCGACAGCGGCGCGCCGCCTGATTTTTCGGTGCTGGCCGAGGTGGTGCAATCCGATCTGCGCCACGACCCGCAGGCCGCGCTGGAGCGCGCCCAAACGGCAGCCGATGCAGCGCAAGCGCGCTGGCAGGCGCAACTGGCGCGGCTGGCCCCGTGGCAGGGCGACGGGGATGCACTGGCGGCTTTGGCGGTATCGGCGCAGGGCGGTTTGCCTGCTGCGGATCAGGTCTTGGGCTGGCGCGATGCCATCGCGCAGGTGCAGCGGGATCTGGCGCAGCACCATCAGGCCAGCGCCCGCATCACCAAAGAGGCGGACCTGATCGCGGCCACCCTGTCCGCCGGGGCCGAGGCGGGCCAGCCTTCCCTTGCCGATGCGGCGCAGCTTCGCGCCAGGCGTGAGGCGCTGTGGGCCACCCATCGCGCCAGCCTGAACGCGCAAACGGCGGATCAGTTTGAGGCCGCGTTGCGCCGGGATGATCAGGTGACAGCGGCCTTGGCGCAGGCCCAGACCCACGCGCGCCAACGTGCCGAAGCGCAGGCGCGTCTGGCCGCGCTGGGCCATGACAAGGCGGCGCATGATGCCGATGCGGTAGCGGCCCAGCAGCATCTGGCGGCGCTGCAGGCCGAATTTGCCGCGAGCCTGCCGGATGGCGTGGACCGGGCCATCACCCCGGATGCGTTTGCAGAGTGGTTGCGCAGACGTGACAGCGCCCTGGAGGCATGGGCGCTCTGGCAGGAAGCTGCGCGCGATCTGGCCGCAGCCCGGACCCGCCAGCACGCGGTGCAGGCCACGCTGGCGGCGGCATTGCGCGGTGCCGGGCAAACGGTGGCAGCGGATGCGCCCTTTGCCTTGCTGGCGGCACAGGCGCGGGTGGTGCTGGAGCGGGCGCAGGGACAAGCGGCGCTGGTCGAGGCGCGCGATACGGCGGTGGCGGATCTGGCACGCCGCAATGCTGCGCTGGAGCGGGCGCAAACCGCCTTGGCGCAGTGGCAAGAGGCGTGGCGCGCCGCCTGTGCGCGCAGTTTTCTGGCCGATAGCCAGCCTGATGTCGCCACGATGGGCGAAACGCTGGATCTGTTGCAGCAACTGGAGCGGGCATGGTCCGATCTGCGCGGGCTGGAGGACCGGATCACCAAGATGCAGGCCAACCGCGCGGCGTTTGAGGCGGCGGTTGCCGCGCTGGTGACGCGGCTTGAT
>JBLRWJ010000018.1:34001-35264 GCA_047921315.1 Rhodobacterales bacterium
CTGGTATCGATGCGTCAGATATTGCGGGCTGTTGGGCCGCTTTGCAGGCGCGCCGACAGGCCGCGCTGCGCGGGCAGGACCGGCGGCAGGACGTGCAGGACAAGCTGGATGCGGCCACCCGCGCGGCCGCCACGATCCGCGACCGGCTCAACGCACAGAACCGCCGTCTGGATGAGGTCTGCGCGCATCTGGCTTGTGCTGATACCGATGCACTGCTGGAGGCTGTGGATCAGGCGCGGCAACGCCAAAGCCTGAGCACGCAGTGCGATCAGTTGATCCGCGACATCTGTGAGGGGATGGGCACTGACCGGCTGGAGGACGCGGTGGCGGATCTGGACGGGCTGGAACGCGCCTTGCTGGCGGCAGAGCGCGATGGTATGGCGGCAGCGCAACAGCGGCAGGCGGAGGCGCTACAGCAGCTTTACGCCGGGTTGTCGCAGTGCCGGGCGCGGCTGGATGCTGTTGGTGGCGATGATGCGGTGGCGCGGTTGCAGGCGCGCCGCCAGACCTTGCTGTTGCACATCGAAGAGGAGGTGCGCGCCCATCTGCGCCAGCGTCTGGGCCTTGTGGTGGTGGATCATGCGCTGCAACGCTACCGCGACAGCCATCGCAGCGCAATGATGCAACGCGCCTCGGAGGCCTTCGCGGTGATCACGCGCGGCGCCTATAGCCGCCTTGCCGCGCAGCTTGAGGGCGACCGCGAAGTTCTGGTGGCTATCGCGGCAAACGGCGCATCGAAACTGGCGCGCGATCTGTCCAAGGGCACACGGTTCCAGCTTTACCTTGCGCTGCGGGTGGCCGGGTTCCACGAGATTGCAGGCACGCGGGCGACGATTCCGTTCATCGCCGATGATATTCTGGAAACCTTTGATGATGACCGCGCGGGCGAAACATTCGCCCTGCTGGCGGGCATGGCTGCGGTGGGGCAGGTGATCTATCTGACGCATCACCGCCACCTGTGCGAGATCGCCCGCAAAGCCTGCCCTGCGATGCGCATGCACGATCTGAGCTGACGCCGCGAGCCGCTGCCCCGCCCTGTTATGTTTGGAAAAAAGAAGGGGGGCTGTCTGCCCCCCACGTTCAATTGCATTGAACGCCCCCCCCGAGGATATTTCCAGCAAGAAGAAACGGGCAAGTATGGCAGGGTGGCGGGGCCGTTGGTGGCGGGGCCGTTAAGGGCGCGGGCGCCGTTTACAAATAATTCATGCTATTGAAAAAAATCGGTCGTGCTTGGCGCTTACCACCTGCGAAACAGCAGAGGGA
>JBLRWJ010000019.1:0-34498 GCA_047921315.1 Rhodobacterales bacterium
TTGGCCGTGTTGTGGCGCGAAGCATCTTTCCGTCAGGAGGTTTGGGGCGGCGCATTGGCTGTTGCCGCTCTGATCGGGATGGGCGCCACGGCCGCAAGCATTGCGACATTCGTGATGCTATGGCTGGTCTTGCTGTCTGTTGAGGCGTTGAACACCGCGCTGGAGGCCATTGTGGACCACTTGTCCCCGGAATGGTCAGCTTTTGGCAAGCAGGTCAAGGATTTGGGGTCCGCAGCCGTGTTTTTGATGCTTCTGGCGAATGGTGTCTTTTTTGGAATGACCATTGTCGCGTTGGTGCTGCCATCAGCCTGATCGCCGCAATGTCCAATGAAAGGGCAGCGCAAAAGTAAAAGGGCGCCCCGAGAGACGCCCTTTATCGATCAGACCCGTAAGGGCCGATCAATCAAAAGCGATAGTTTGCACGGATCTGGAACGTCGTCGCATCAACGTCAATGCCCGACGATTTGAAGTTGTCAAACTCGTGATACAGCACTTCGCCACCCAGCGAGATGGTGTCTGTGACCATGTGCTCATAACCGGCACCAACGAAATAGCCGGTGTCATAGCCAAGACCATCGATGTCAGCGCCAACGCCGCCGGCAGTTGCATAAAGCAGGCCATTGCCAAGGTCATAACCGGCACGGGCTTTCAGGCGGTAAACGCGCTCCAGTGTGACGGGCCCAACGGTCAGATCAGCGATGTCGGCGTCAAAACCAACACCCAGAACGAAATTGCCGAAATCCCAGTCGTAACCAGCGGTCACGCCGCCGATGACGTCATCACCGCTCAGGCCGGTTGCGGAATCGGTGCCAACATCGGCATAACCCAGCTGCAGACCCGCATAGCCACCGGTCCAGTCGCGACCCATGGTCATCGCAACGGGTGCGGGAGCTTGGATCATCGGCTCCATCGGAGCAGGGTCAACTGAACCAGCGAATGCGGGTGCAGCGATTACAGTCGCGCCAAGAGCGGCGATCAGAGTACGTGTAAGTTTCATAGTCCCATCCTTTCGTTACGGGGTCGTCACCGGGCCGTGCATACCGCAAGGCAGCAACGATCCCGGCAGAGATGATCCTCATACATGCATACCGCAAGGGTTGTTTACTCTCAGTCTGAACAAGAAAATGTGAGACAATAGGCGGGAACCTGCCAGATGGCCGGAATAAATCCGCCATATGTATTCTCTATTCTTGGTTGACTTTGCGTCAAGTAGTTTGTGTCTTGGCTGGCTTTGCTGCCATTGACCTTTGCCGCAAGGCGCGCCAGCATCCTGCAACAAGCGCAGGGGATCGGGGTTTTATGCAGCCATTACGCGGGATTGCCTTAAAAATCTGTTCGGTTCTGCTATTCATCACAATGGCGTCACTGATCAAGGCAACGGCCCATCATGTGCCGCCGGGGCAGGCGGTGTTTTTCCGCTCATTCTTTGCCATTCCGGTGATTTTTGCATGGCTTTGGATGCGCGGCGATCTGCGCACCGGATTGACAGTTAACTCCAGACTGGGACATTTTTGGCGCGGTTTTGTGGGGACGGCTGCCATGGGGCTTGGGTTTGCGGGGCTTGGGCTTTTGCCTTTGCCCGAGGTGACGGCCATCGGCTATGCCGCGCCGCTGCTGGTTGTGGTGTTTGCGGCGATGTTTCTGAACGAAGAAGTCCGCGCTTTCCGGCTGTTTGCGGTTGCCTTGGGCATGGTTGGGGTGAGCGTTGTTCTAGCGCCGCGTATGACGTTGCTGTCTGGCCCTGTGGTTGAAAGCGCGGCCGCTTTGGGGGCGATGCTGGTGTTGATGGGGGCGGTTTGCGCGGCTTTGGCGCAGATCTATGTCCGCAAACTGGTACAGACCGAGCAGACATCGGCCATCGTCTTTTACTTCTCGTTGACGGCGACGGGGCTATCCTTGCTGACCTTGCCGTTTGGCTGGGTGATCCCTTTGCCGTTTGAGGCCTTTTTGCTGATCGTGGCTGGCCTGTTGGGCGGGCTTGGCCAGATTTTTCTGACATCCGCCTATCGGTTTGCCGATGCCAGCGTTGTTGCGCCGTTTGATTATGCCTCGATGCTATTTGCGATTCTGATTGGCTATTTCATCTTTGATGAAGTGCCGACCCTTCAGATGCTGGCAGGTGCATCGCTGGTTATTCTGGCAGGGGTGATGATCATATGGCGCGAACATGCACTGGGTTTGAAGCGGGACAAGGCGCGTTCCGGCATGACGCCGCAGGGCTGAGGGCTTACAGATCGCGCAGACCGGCCAAGGCATAGCCTGCCGGCAGCAAAGCGCGGCGCAGGCGGCCAAAGGGAAAGCGTGGCGCATCGGCCTGCATAACGGCCGGATAAGGGTAGCGCGTGGGTTTGTTCTGAACCAGATCGGCCAGCAGCGCCCCGGTATAGCTGCCCATGGCGACACCGTTGCCATGATAGGCAAAGCCTGCATATGCGCCGGGCAGGTCTGGAATCAGGCCGCAATAGGGCACGCGGTTGGCGGAAAAACAGACCATCCCGCTCCAGCTATGTGGGGTTTCAACATGGCGCCATGCCGGAAACATGGCATCGAAATGCGCGCGGGCGCGGGTCCTGATGTCCGCCTCTGCCTTGGAGGACGCCAGAAGCCCGCCGCGCATCCCGAACAGAAAGCGGTTGTCAGGCATCAGCCGGAAGTAGTGCAACAGGTTGCGCGTGTCATAGGCCATCTGGCGGCTTGTCCAGCCCGCGCTGTCCAGTTCAGCTTGGGTCAGGGGGCGCGTGACCAGCACATTGGACTGGGCAGGCAGATAGCGCGCGCCCATCCATGGCGGCACCGTGTCCGAGGAATAGCCATTGGTGGCCAGAACCAGCCGCCGCGCGCGCACCGTTGCCTGTTCTGTGCGCAGCTTGATCCCGGTGCCGGTGGGGCTGATCTGCGTGACTGCGCTGTGGCCATGAATGCGCGCACCATGCCCAATGGCGGCCTGGGTCAGGCCCATGACATATTTGCGCGGGTTCAGGGCAAACCCGACCGGGATTGTCAGACCGCCGTGAAAAGGGCCGGCCATCCCCGATCCGGCCAGATCCGCGGCGTTGTGCCAGATCGCCTTGACGCCGTATTCCGCCTTCACCTGCGTCACACTATCCTGAAGGTCGCGCGCCATGCGGGCAGTGTGGGCAAGGATCGTTTCACCCTTGGAATGGGTATCTGCCTTGATGTCATATCGTTGCAAAAGGTCAGCCACCAATGCGACAGCATCCTGTTCTGCCTGCCGCCATCCAATCAGACCCGCTTTGCCAAACTGGCGCTCCAGCGTTTTGCTGCTGGCCTTGGCGCCACCAAGGCAACAGAAACCGCCGTTGCGCCCTGATGCGCCCCAGCCGGGGAATTGCGCGTCCAGAACCAGCACATCAACGCCATCGCGGGCCAGATGCAGCGCCGCGGACAGCCCTGTAAAGCCCGCGCCGATCACAACGGTATCTGCGGACAAAGCCCCGCTTGCCGCCGGAAAGGACGCGCTGTCATCCGGCACTGTTCCAGCCCAATAGCAGCCTGCAACCGGGCCATCCCCGTAAGCGTAGTCCGGGAATATGCGTGTCATGTTGCCCGGGCTGCGGCTTGTTCATCACGTTGTTGGGCCAGGCTGGTGCGTTTGGTGATGATTGACGCCGTGATAACCCCCACCGTGACAATGCCGATCATGATCGTGGACAGCGCGTTGATTTCTGGCGAAACACCCAGCCTGACCGCCGAGAAAATCCGGATCGGAAGCGTTGTGGCGGATGGCCCTGCGGTGAAGGAGGCGATGACCAGATCATCCAGTGACAACGTAAAGGCCAACAGCCAGCCCGCAATCACCGCAGGCGCGATGATGGGCAGTGTCACAAGGCGGAAGGCATCAAAAGGGGTGCATCCCAGATCAAGGGCAGCCTCTTCCAGTGACTTGTCAAAACTGACCAGACGCGATGACACGACGACAGATACAAAGCACATCGAAAAAGTGGTATGCGCCAAAATCACGGTAAAGATGCCCCTGTCCAGCCCGATGCCAATGAATAACAGCAGCAAGGACAGGCCGGTTATCACCTCGGGCATCACAAGTGGCGCGTAGATCATGCCGGAAAACAGGGTGCGCCCCATGAAGCGGCCCCCCCGCACCAGCACATAGGCCCCCATCGTGCCCAACAGGGTTGCGATCGTGGATGAGGCAACAGCCACCTTGATCGTTACCCAAGCGGCATCAAGAAAGGATTGGTTTTGCAGCAGCGCGCCGTACCATTGTGTCGAAAAGCCCGCCCAGACGGTGACCAAACGGGACGAATTGAAGCTGTAGATGATCAGAATGATCATCGGCAGATACAGGAAGGCAAAGCCCAGCGTCAGCGATGTGGCATTGAACCATGAAAAGCGCCTCATTGCTCCATCTCCCGCTGTTTTTGCTCATTGCGCTGAAACAGAACAATCGGGATGATCAGGATGAACAACAAGATAACGGCCACAGCAGAGGCCACAGGCCAATCGCGGTTGGAAAAGAACTCCTCCCACAGGATTTTGCCGATCATCAGCGTGTCTGATCCACCCAGAAGTGAGGGGATGACAAATTCACCCAAAGCCGGGATGAAGACCAGAAAACAGCCCGCAATGATCCCCGGCTTGGACAGCGGAACCGTCACCAGCCAAAAGGCGGACAGGCGCGAGCAGCCCAGATCCTCGGCCGCCTCCAACAGTGATCCGTCCATCCGCTCCAACGCGGCATAGATGGGCAGGATCATGAACGGCAGATAGGTATAGACGATCCCGATATAGACAGCCGTATTGGTGTTCAGAATGACAAGCGGGGTTGAGATGATCCCGGTCCATAGCAGAAACTGGTTGAGGAACCCCTCATTCGATAAAATCCCGATCCATGAATAGACGCGGATCAGGAAGCTGGTCCAGAATGGCAGGATCACCAGCAGCAGCAGCGTCGCGCGCCATTCATCAGGGGCCTGCGCCATTCCATAGGCAATGGGGTAGCCAACCAGCAGCGTCAGCAAGGTCGAGATCAGTGCAATCTGCAGGGAGGAGACATAGGCCTTCCAGTAAAGCGGGTCTTCGGTCAGGAAAAAATAGTTCTCGAAATCCAGTTGCGACAAAAAGGATTTGAACCCCTCCCAGCCCTCGGACAGATCCAACTGCGGGGTATAGGGCGGGATCGACAAAGCGGTGTCGGACAAAGAAATTTTCAGAACAATCAGGAAGGGCACCAGAAACAGCGCTATCAGCCACAGATAAGGAACGGCGATCAGGATAAAGCGCCGCATCCCTCAATTCTCCAGCAGGATGGCGGCGGTGTCTGTCCATGACAGCCAGACACGATCTTCCCATGTGAAAGACCGCCGTGACAGACGACGGGTATTGGCCGTTTGTGCCTTGATCATCTGACCATTCGTCAGTTTGACATGATAGGTCGAAATGTTGCCAAGATAGGCGATGTCGATGATCTGCCCCTGCACCGAATTGGCGGCGTCGCTTGGCCTTTCTTCGGTGATCGTTACTTTTTCCGGCCTGATGGCCAGATGGCAGCGTTGCCCATCGGCAAAGCTGGCGGTGGTTCTTGCGACAAAAGGCTCCTGCCCTTCGGCCCAGTCGATGCGATAGGCATCACCCATGCGCGTTGCGCTGGCGCCAATGATGTTCACGTCGCCGATAAAATCGGCCACATAGACGGAATTTGGCGCTTCATAGATCTGCGCCGGGGTGGCGACCTGCACGATACGGCCCTCATCCATGACAGCAACCCGGCTGGAGACTGTCATCGCTTCTTCCTGATCATGGGTGACGATCACAAAGGTGGTGCCGGTCTTTTCCTGAATATCCATCAGCTCAAACTGCGTATCTTGCCGCAATTTCTTATCCAGCGCGCCCAGCGGTTCATCCAGCAGCAGCAATTTGGGCGCTTTTGCCAGACTGCGCGCCAGCGCCACGCGCTGCCGCTGCCCGCCGGAAATCTGGTGCGGCTTGCGCTTTGCGAATTTGTCCAGCCGCGTCAGGCGCAGCATTTCGTCAACACGCGCGGCAATCTCGTCTTTCGGTTTGCCTTCGCGTTTCAGACCAAAGGCGATGTTTTCCCAGATACTCAGATGCGGAAACAGCGCATAGGATTGAAACATCATGTTGACAGAGCGTTTATTGGGCGGGATCGATGCCATATCCTGTCCGGCAATCAGGATTTGGCCTTCGCTGGCTTTTTCAAAGCCCGCCAGCATGCGCATCAATGTGGTCTTGCCACATCCCGATGGCCCCAAAAGGGCAAAAAACTCTCGTTCATAGATGTCTTGCGTCAGGTTCTCGATGGCGACAAAGTCACCGAACCGCTTGCTGACATTTTTGAATTGGATAAGTGGCTTTGCCTGCGGATCATCCCACGGGGCGAAAACGGTCTGTGCCATGCCTGTCACTGTCCTTCGGATAATCAACGCCCGCGCGACGTGCCGCGCGAGCCAATGCTATCGCAACCCCGTTATCGGTGCTTATGTGCCCGATTTGATCTTGGTCCAAAGACGCGTCACAACCCGCTGCACACGTGCGTCCCAAGGTGTTGTCGTGAACAGATTGTCCAAAGCTCCGGGCGATGGGTAGATCGCCGGATCGCCAATCACATCCTCGATCAGGAACTCCTGTGATGCAAGGTTGCCATTGGCGTAATAGACATAGTTCGATGCCGCCGCCATGTTCTCCGGGTCCATGATGAAATTCAAAAAGGCATGCGCCTGTTCGACATTGGGGGCGTCCACCGGAATCGCCATCTGGTCAAACCACATCTGCGCCCCTTCCTTCGGGGCGTTATAGGCGATCTCGACATTGTTGTCGGCCTCGGCGGCGCGATCACGGGCTTGCAGGATATCACCAGACCAGCCAACAGCGACGCAAATCTCTCCGTTTGCCAATGCGTTGATATATTCCGAGCTGTGGAACTTCCCGATATAGGGGCGTATCGCCGTGAACACGGCTTCGGTTTTGGCGATCACATCGGGATCATGGCTGTTGGGGTCTTCGCCAATATATTTCAACGCCGCGGGGATCATCTCTGCGGGGGCATCCAGCATCATGATGCCGCAAGAGGCCAGTTTTTCGGCATAGGCCGGATCAAAGACAAGCGCCAGACTGTCGACAGGTGCGTCCTCTCCGAGAATTGCGGTCACTTTTCCGACATTCACGCCAATACCCGTGGTCCCCCACATGTAGTTGATCGAATAGGCGTTATCCGGATCATACTGTTCCGTCCGCGATGTGACGACATCCCACATATTTTCAAGGTTGGGCAGTTTGGATTTGTCCAGTTTCTGGAACGCGCCCGCCTGAATCTGGCGCTGCAGGAATGTGCCGGTTGGCACCACGATGTCATAACCGGACCCACCCGCCAGAAGCCGTGTTTCGAGAACCTCGTTGCTGTCGAACACGTCATAGACCAGCCTGATACCGGTTTCCGCTTGGAATTTTGCAAGCAGGTCTTCATCGATATAGTCAGACCAGTTGTAAACACGTACTTCCTGCGCCGACACAGCCCCCGCCATGATCGCGAATGTGGCGGTCATGGTGAACATATGATTTCTCATGTAGCTTCTCCCTAAGGTAGGTTGTGGATCTTTCGTCCCCATTCCGGAATTTGATCAAAGAAACTGCCAATGGGCAATATGGTAATGTTTTCATGACGCCGTTAAACTCGCAAGCGGCTGTATCGGAAGAATGGGCAGGAGAGCGGCAATGTGGAAGATAGTGCCTTGAAAATGAACACCCAACCAGACCTGACCGTGAATCCGCCTGCCCATGAAGTGATCTATCGCCGGCTGCGTGACCAGATCCTGTTTGGAGAGATCGCGCCGGGGCAAGCCCTGACAATCCAAGGTGTGGCGGATCGGCTCAACGCCGGAATGACCCCGGTTCGTGAGGCGATCAGGCGGCTGACCGCTGAGGGTGCATTGGTTTTTCAAGGTAATCGAAGGGTCTGTGTGCCACAGCTTACAGCGGCCAACATCTCCGAGATTATATATGCAAGACAATGGCTTGAGGCGCATCTGGGCTTAAGGGCGACAGAGCGCGCGACCCCTTCGGCGCTGGCCCGCCTGACCAAGATCGATACGGCGCTGGATCAGGCGATTCTGGCCGGTGATCTGCGTGCCTATTTGCAAGGCAATCATGCCTTCCATGCGATGATCTATGATCTGGCAGATGCCCCGATTCTGGCAGAAATGGCCGAGCGTTTATGGCTCCGCTTTGGCCCATCGCTGCGCGTTGTGATTGGCCGCGTCGGGACACAGAACCTGCCGGACAAGCACAAGGACATGCTGGAATGTATGCGGACCGGTGATTCTGAAGGGGCCGCAAAGGCGATGCGGGAGGATATGCTGCAAGGGATGGAGCAGATCCGCGACATGCTGGACCTCAGCGGGCGCGACAACTGATTCGATTGACACTGCAGAATTTGATCATATTCTTGTCGCTAAGATTTGGCAGGCCGGATAGACCTCTGCCGCTAATTTGCAGTTCACCGAAGCGAGGGCCATCATGACCGTGATCACAAATCATATGCCAACCCATGAATTGCAGGCGTTGGACGCTGCACATCACATGCACCCATTTACCACCCAAGACGCCCTGGCCGCGCGCGGCGCACGGGTGATCACCCGCGCTGACGGTGTCTGGATCACGGATAGCGATGGCAACCGGATCATTGATGGCATGGCAGGTCTGTGGTGCGTGAATGTGGGCTATGGCCGGGACCGTCTGGCCGATGTGGCCGCCCGCCAGATGCGGGAACTGCCCTATTACAACACCTTCTTTATGACGACCCATGTGCCCGCCATCGCGCTGAGCCAGAAACTGGCCGAGATCGCGCCGGGTGACTTGAACCATGTGTTTTACGCCGGATCAGGCTCTGAGGCGAATGATACCAATATCCGTATGGTGCGCACCTATTGGGCCCAAAAGGGCAAGCCCGACAAGAAGGTGATCATCAGCCGGAAGAATGCCTATCATGGCTCTACCCTTGGCGGTGCCTCTTTGGGCGGCATGTCGGGCATGCATGCGCAGGGCGGTTTGCCGATCCCGGATGTGCATCACATCGACCAGCCGAACTGGTGGTCCGAAGGCGGCGATCTGAGCCCCGAGGAATTTGGGCTGGAACGCGCACGCCAGTTGGAACAGGCCATCAACGATATTGGCGAATCCAAAGTTGCGGCCTTTATCGCCGAGCCTATTCAGGGCGCGGGCGGTGTGATCGTGCCGCCTGAAACCTATTGGCCTGAAATCCAGCGGATCTGTGACAAATACGAGATATTGTTGATCGCGGATGAGGTGATTTGCGGGTTCGGACGCACCGGCAACTGGTTTGGCAGCCAGACGGTGAATATCCGGCCCCATATCATGACGATCGCCAAGGGCCTGTCCTCTGGGTATCAGCCGATCGGCGGGTCAATCGTCTGCGATGAGGTTGCCCAGGTCATAGCAGCATGCGAGTTCAATCACGGCTATACCTATTCAAGCCATCCTGTGACCGCGGCAGTGGCCTTGGAAAACATCAGTATCATCGAGGAAGAAGGCATCATCGCGCATGTGCGGGACGATATCGGCCCCTATATGAAAGAGCTGTGGATAGCGATGACCGACCATCCCCTGGTTGGCGAGGCCAAGATTGTTGGCATGATGGGGTCCATCGCGTTGACGCCGCATAAGGAAAGCCGTGCAAAATTCGCATCCGAGCCGGGAACGGTGGGGTATATCGTGCGCGAGCGGTGTTTTGCCAACAATCTGGTGATGCGTCATGTGGGTGACCGGATGATCATCAGCCCGCCGCTGGTGATGACCCGTGACGAGGCCGATATCCTGATCGAGCGTGCGCGCAAGTCACTGGATGAGGCGTATCAGCAGATCAAGACAGACGGCTTGATGGTCGCGGCCAGCTGAAGCTGATGTGACACTGATCCGGCCTGATTGCAGGTGGCACAGGCCGGATTTGGATATTTGAAGCAAGAAGAAGCAGCGGGCCGGTTCAGGCCTTAACGCGTTGAACGTGCAACGGTTTTTGACACCGTATTGAGCCGCGCAATGCATAGCGAGATATGCGCGCGCCGCACATCGGCCGCGGCTTGCCCGTCACGGGCCATCAAGGCGGCAAGGCTGTCGCGCAGTTCTGACACGAAAATTGCGGTTTCCTCGGTCAGGTCAAGATGCGGTGTGGCCATCAGCCAAATGCGGGCTGTGCGGTAATAGAGCCGTTCAGACGCATCGCGTAGCGCCTCGTTCAGGGTGAATGAGGTGCCAAAATGGAAATATTCCATATTCAGCATCGCAAGCTTGCGGGTTTCGGGCTGCAGCAACAGGGCTTGGCCGCGCGCCAGAAAGTGACTGGCCTGCTGGATCATGCTGTCTGTTATCGGGACAGGTGACAGCCGCCCGACAAGGCCCGCCAATTCGCGGCGCAGATCATAGGTGCGCGCCATCTCGCCCGGGTCAATGTCGGTCACGAGGGTGCCGACACCATGTTGTGACTGGACAAGGCCCTCATCTTCAAGCCGCGCCAGAACGCGGCGCAGCGGTGTGCGCGAGGTGCCGAACTCGCTGGCCAGCGTTTCCTCGGACAGGCGGGTGCCGGGGGGGTAATCCAGCAGGCAGATCCGGCTGCGCAGCTCCTGATGTAAACGCAAGAAGCGGGTGCGGGCATCGGGCTGATTCATCATGGTTGATCAGGCATAGCGTGTCAGCCTTTCCCCCAAGCCGTGAAGCATTGATATGCATTGATCCAGCTGGGACAGGGTCACATATTCATCGGCTTTATGGGCCTGTTCGATGCTTCCCGGCCCGCAGAGAACGGCGCTTAGCCCCATCTGCTGGAACAGTCCCGCCTCTGTCCCGAAAGCCACAACATCGGCCCCGTTCGCCCCGGTCAACTCTGCCACAAGGCGGCGGGCGGCGTTGTCTTCCATCGGTTCCAGGCCGCAGACCTCTCCGATCACATAGGTTGTGATATCCGCATCGGGGCAGACCGCCTGCATCTGCGGCAGCAGCACGTCATTGCAATAGGCTGCCAGATCGGCGCGGACAAATTCGGCATCCGATTCCTGCACCGGGCGCATTTCCCAATCAAGTTCAGCGCGGCTGGCGATGACATTATGAGCGACCCCGCCTGTCAGGCGGCCGATATTGATTGTGGTCCAAGGCGGTTCAAACGGGCTGCCCACGGGGGTGCGGTGGCGCAACTGGTGGCGCAGCTCCATCAGGCGGGCGACATAGGCCACGGCATATTCCACCGCGTTGACCCCGCGATCAGGGTTTGAGCCATGGCCCTCCAGCCCGCGAAATTCGACGGTATATTCGCAGCATCCTTTGTGCCCCTCGATGATCCGCATATCTGTCGGCTCTCCGATGATTGCGGTGGCGGGGCGGATTCCGCGCGCTTGCAGTGCGGGAATAAGCGAGCGTGCGCCAAGGCATCCCACCTCTTCATCATAGGTGAAGGCAAAGTGGATCGGGCGTTTCAGGGCGCGCGCGGCATAATCCGGGGCAAGGGCCAGCGTGGCTGCGATGAACCCTTTCATATCGCAAGTGCCGCGCCCGAACAGCGCGCCGTCCCGTTCAACCATACGGAACGGATCGCTTGTCCAGTCCTGGTCCGTGACGGGCACAACGTCGGAATGCCCTGACAACACGATGCCGCCCTCGCGTTCGGGGCCGATGGTGGCAAAGAGGTTGGCCTTGGTGCCTGTGTCATCATGGAACAGATCAACCCGCGCGCCCGCATCCGACAAAAGGTTGGCCATGTGGTCGATCATGGCCAGATTGCTATCAGCAGAGATGGTGGGATAGGCGATCAGGTCGCCCAGAATATCACGGGTGCGGGCCAGCATTGTCATGTTTTCACAAAGATCCGGCGCGGGCGGTTGCAGAAGGTTTCGGCGGGGCCATCGGTGGTGATCAGGATCGATTCCGTGATCTCGATCCCCCATGTATCCATCCAGATGCCGGGCATGAAGTGGAATGTCATGCCGGGTTGCAGCACGGTCTGGTCTTCGGAGCGCAGGCTGATCGTGCGCTCGCCCCAATCCGGGGGATAGCTGATGCCGATGGGGTAGCCGCAGCGCGCGCCGCGTTGGATGCCTGCGGCCTCCAGCGGGCGGGCCAGTGCATCGGCAATGTCACAGGCCCGGTTGCCGGACCGCGCCGCTTGCAGGCCCGCCTCCAGCCCTTCGATCAGGGCGGCTTCGGCGCGTTTCACCTCATCCGGGGGGGTGCCCAGATAGACCGTGCGGCAGAATGGTGTGTGATAGCGCCGATACACGCCTGCCAGTTCGAAGAAGGTGCATTGATCATTTTCAAACTCGCCGCCGTTCCACGTGATATGCGGGGCTGATGCATCTGCGCCAGAGGGGCACATCGGCACGATTGCGGGGTAATCGCCCCAATCTTCACCCACGCCGATGATCGCCTCGCGCATGACTTCTGCCACCAGATCGTTCTTGCGCACGCCGGGGCGGGCGCGTTCGATGGCGCAATCAACCATCTTTTCAGCAATCCGCGCCGCGCGGCGCATGAAGGCGATTTCCTCATGCGATTTGACCGCCCGCTGCCAGTTCACCAGCGCCGTGGCATCCACCAGCGTGGCGCGCGGCAGTTCCGTCATCATCGTGACATAGGCCTTGGCCGAGAAATAATAGTTCTCCATCTCGACACCGATGCAGGCTGCTTCAAACCCCATTTCGCACAGCAGGGCGGACAGGTGCTGCATCGGGTGGCGTTCGTTGGATTGCACATAGGTATCATCATAGGGGCGCAGATGATCATGCGGTAGCCAGGCGGTGCGTTTCGCGCCATTGGCATCCATATTGCGCCCCCACCAGACGGGATCACGATCATGGGTGATGATCACGCCCTGATGCACATAGAAAGACCACCCGTCATAGCCTGTCAGCCATGACATGTTTGAGGGGTCCTCCACGAACAGCACGTCAATGCCGCGCTCGGCCATGGCGGTGCGTGTCAGATCCAGGCGGCGGGCGTATTCCTCAGCCGTGAACGGCAGGTCTGCAAAGGGAATGGGCGGAACGGACATGCGTGCTTTCCTTGATGTGGTTTTGTCCATGTTCAGCAAATTTGTGCACATCTTGACCATTCCAAAAACGAATTCATCTGTCGTTTTTGGGAAATACCTTAATTTATAGGCATATATGGTTGACCTCAGGCGCAGGGCCATGAAGGTTGTGCACAACAATTCATTCAGATCACCGCCAAGGGAGGCATCGATGCTGACAAATGACCAACTGGCCCAATGGGACCGCGACAATTTCTTTCATCCCTCGACCCATCTGGCCGAGTTCGCCCGCGGTAATGCCCCCCAGCGGATCATCACCACGGCCAAGGATTGCCACATCACAGACCGTGACGGTACGCGCCTTCTGGATGCTTTCGCGGGGCTTTACTGTGTCAATGTCGGCTATGGCCGTCAGGAGATTGCCGAGGCGATTGCCGATCAGGCGCGTGAGTTGGCGTATTATCACGCCTATGTCGGCCACGGGACCGAGGCAAGCATCACCCTGTCCAAGATGATACTGGACCGCGCGCCCAAGGGCATGTCCAAGGTCTATTTCGGGCTGTCCGGCTCTGATGCCAATGAAACCAATGTGAAACTGATCTGGTATTACAACAATATCCTTGGTCGCCCCGAGAAGAAAAAGATCATCAGCCGATGGCGGGGGTATCACGGCTCTGGTTTGGTGACAGGGTCACTGACCGGGCTGGAGCTGTTCCACAAGAAATTCGATCTGCCGCTGGCGCAGGTTATCCATACCGATGCGCCCTATTATTTCCGACGCCCAAAAGATGATATGACGCAAGCGCAGTTTACCGCGCATCTTGTGGCCGAGCTGGAGGCGCTGATTGAACGCGAGGGCGCAGATACCATCGCCGCGTTTATCGGAGAGCCGGTTCTGGGCACCGGCGGTATCGTTCCGCCGCCCGAAGGGTATTGGGCCGCCATTCAGGAGGTGTTGCGCAAGCATGATATCTTGCTGGTCGCGGATGAGGTTGTGACCGGGTTTGGCCGGTTGGGCAGCATGTTCGGGTCTGATCATTATGGCATGTCCCCTGACCTGATCACGATCGCCAAGGGGCTGACCTCGGCCTATGCGCCGCTGTCGGGGTCTATCGTGGGTGACAGGATGTGGAAGGTGCTTGAGCAGGGCACCGATGAAAACGGCCCCATCGGGCATGGCTGGACCTATTCGGCGCATCCGGTGGGGGCGGCTGCGGGTGTTGCCAATCTGAAACTGCTGGATGATCTGAACCTGATTCAGAATGCAGGCGATGTCGGGGCCTATCTTAACCAGCAGATGCGCGCAGCACTGGGCGCGCACCGCCATGTTGGCGAAGTGCGCGGTGAAGGGATGCTCTGCGCCGTCGAATTTGTGCAGGACCGTGATCAAAGGCAATTCTTTGATGCGTCTGAAAAGGTCGGGCCGCGGGTTGCAGCCGCCTTGATGGGGCATGGCGTGATCGCGCGGGCCATGCCGCAAGGTGACATTCTTGGATTCGCCCCACCCTTCTGTTTGACGCGTGCAGAGGTGGATGAAGTGGTCGAGAAAACAGCAAAGGCGGTTGTCGAGACATTTGGGTGACGATGTTGTCAGGAAGCCTGCCTGTACTGTGGGTGATATGCAGGCAAAATGCCTGCATAATGTTCAATTTACCGATTGGGACTGCAAAAGGGTTGCAACATTCAGGGCGGGGCGTTTTAGTCTTGGGTCAACGCATGGCGAAGATCGTGCAGTAACAAAACAACGGGGAGCCGACTTTGGCTGGATCAAGTACGAACGATGCGTTCGTGGCTTTTGAGCGAGTGCAAAAAAGCTATGATGGGGAAAATCTGGTCGTCAAAGACCTTAATCTTACCATGCCCAAGGGCGAGTTTCTCACGATGCTCGGGCCATCGGGTTCCGGCAAGACCACCTGCCTGATGATGTTGGCAGGGTTCGAGACGGCAACCCATGGTGAAATCCTGCTGGATGGTAAGTCCATCAACAATATCCCACCACATAAGCGCGGGATTGGCATGGTCTTTCAGAACTACGCCCTGTTCCCGCATATGACGGTTGCTGAAAACCTGTCATTCCCGTTGGAAGTGCGCAAAATTGGCAAATCCGACCGTGAGGCCAAGGTCAAACGCGCCCTCGACATGGTGCAAATGGGCAGCTTTGGTGGCCGCCGTCCGACACAGTTGTCTGGCGGTCAGCAGCAGCGGGTCGCGTTGGCCCGCGCGCTTGTGTTCGAGCCAGAGCTGGTCTTGATGGATGAACCGCTGGGCGCTTTGGACAAGCAGTTGCGCGAAACGCTGCAGTTCGAGATTACCAAACTGGCGCATGATCTGGGCATTACCACGGTTTATGTCACGCATGACCAGACCGAAGCGTTGACAATGTCAGACAGGGTTGCCGTGTTTGACGATGGCCGCATCCAACAACTTGCGGCACCGGATGAGCTGTATGAACAGCCGCAAAACAGTTTTGTTGCGCAATTCATCGGTGAGAACAACACGATGGAAGGTGTCATTCAGGAAATAAAGGGCGATACTTGCATCGTCCGGCTTGACGGTGGCGAGGTGATTGACGCCAAGCCCGTCAATGTCACCAAAGTGGGAGAACGCACACGCGTTTCCATCCGGCCCGAGCGGGTAGAGTTCAACAAGGACCGCCTGCAGCCCGGTGCCCATACCCTCAAGGCGGAGGTGCTGGAATTCATCTATATGGGTGATATTTTCCGCACCCGGCTCCGCGTTGCCGGAAACGAGGATTTCGTCGTCAAGACGAGAAACGCGCCTGATCAGGTGCGTCTGAAGCCGGGCCAGCAGATCGAAATCGGCTGGCTTCCGGAAGATTGCCGCGCGCTCGACGCCTGAGCGCTGGAAAGGCGCCTTTGCCCAGCCCGTGGGAAAAGGCGCGCAGAATAACGGGCTTAAACAAGGAGTGTAATATGAAACTCAAGACAACTCTTCTGGCCACTGGCGCGACACTGGTCGCAGCCGCGGCCTTTGCGCAGGGCAACATGTCCAACAGCATGACTGTTGTGTCATGGGGCGGCGCCTACCAGAACAGCCAGGTCAAGGCCTATATCGAACCCTATGTCGCCAATAATGCCGGCCTGAACGTCATCACCGACGAAAGCTCGGCTGAGGCCGTGACCAAACTGCGCGCCATGTCCGAGGCGGGCAACATCACGTGGGATCTGGTTGATGTGACTGCCGCCGATGGCCTGCGTCTGTGCGATGAAGGTCTGGCGATGGAAATCAATCCGGACGAGATTTTGGCCGCAGCCCCCGATGGCACGCCTGCATCCGAAGATTTCGGCAATACGCTGGTGGGTGACTGCTTTATCCCGCAGATCGTGTTCTCGACCACGTTCGGTTACCGGACGGATCTGCTGGCCGAAGCGCCAACAGAGATCTGCGATATCTTTGACACGGAAAAGTTCCCCGGCAAGCGCGCCCTGGAGCGTCGCCCGATCGGGAATATGGAATGGGCGCTGATCTGTGATGGTGTCGCAATCGACGATGTCTATTCCACATTGGAGACACCCGAAGGTGTCACACAGGCATTGGCCAAGCTGGACACGATCAAGGGCGATACCGTCTGGTGGTCTGCCGGCGCGGAAACACCGCAGCTTCTGGCCGATGGTGAAGTTGTCATCGGGTCCACCTATAACGGTCGCCTCTTCTCGGCGATTGTGGAGCAGGACCAGCCCATTGGCATGCTGTGGGATTGGCAGATGTTCGATCTGGACGGCTGGATCATTCCCGCAGGCCTGCCCGAGGACCGTCTGAACCGCGTTCTGGATTTCCTGATGTTTGCGACTGATACGCAGCGTCTGGCAGATCAGGCGGCCTATATTTCCTATGGTCCGGCGCGTGTGTCTTCTGCCCCGCTGGTGGGTCGGCATGCCGAACTGGGTGTTGAAATGGCACCGCATATGCCAACCGATCCGGCAAACTCGGTCAACACCTTCCTGTTCAACTTTGAATGGTGGGCCAGCTACCGTGATGATCTGGACGCGCAGTTCCAGGCTTGGTTGCTGCAGTAATCGCAGCAACTGACGGATGGGGCGGCAGCGCCCTGTCCACTTTCCCGCGCGGATCACCTGCGCGGGGCCTTTGCCAAACCGGGGTTGACCGGTTTTGCCAAGGCCAAGCAAGGCACCGGATAACAGGTGCCGTATATACCGACGGGGTAACATATGTCTGACGCCACGCTTGACGGTCCTGTTCTGTCTGCAGACGGAAAGCCGCTGAAACAGAGCCTTAACAAGGCGCTGCGCAAGCAGAAAATCCGCGCTTTGGTGCTGATTGCGCCGCTGCTGGTCTTTGTGCTGATCTCGTTTGTGGCCCCGATCGGGTCAATGTTGATGCGATCCGTGCAAAACACAGCCGGGGTTGAATATATCCCTGACATTATCCCGAATGTGGTTGTGGCCTTGCAGGAATGGGATCCAAAGACAGGCGAAAGCCCGCCCGAGGCTGTCTATGAAGCGATGGCGATTGATATGGCCACCGCGTTTGAAAACAGAAACCACACGCAGCTTGGTCGCCGGTTCAACTATGAAGCGCCGGGTATCTCGTCCTTGTTCCGAAGCGCCGGGCGCCCCGTTGCATCGTGGAACATCGAAACGGATGGCCCTTTCAAGGAAAAGTTTCTGGATCTGAACAACGGCTGGGGCAATGTCGAATATTGGGCCGCGATCAAAGCCAATTCGGGCTATTATACCGCCAGCTATTTCCTTGCGGCTTTTGATGCGCAGCGGGGGATTGATGGCATCACCATGAAAGACCCCGATCAGCGGATCTATCAAAAGCTGATGCTGCGCACGCTTTCCCTCAGTTTGCTGATCACCTTCTGCACCCTCGCATTGGGATACCCTGTGGCCTGGCTGTTGGCGGATCTGCCGCTGCGAACCTCGAATCTTTTGCTGATCCTTGTGCTGCTGCCATTCTGGACCTCGCTACTGGTGCGCACATCGGCATGGAAGATTTTGCTGCAGGATCAGGGGGTGATCAACAATTTCTGGATCGCCATCGGCTTTACGGAACGCATGTCCCTTATCAATAACCAGATCGGCGTTATCATAGCGATGACACATATCCTTTTGCCCTTCATGATATTGCCGCTTTATTCCGTGATGAAGACGATTCCTCCGTCCTATCTGCGTGCTGCGAAATCGCTTGGCGCGTCAAACTGGACCGCCTTCTGGCGTGTCTATTTCCCGCAAACCACCGCAGGGATTGGCGCAGGTGCATTGCTGGTTTTCATTCTTGCTGTTGGTTATTTCATCACACCGGAACTGGTTGGTGGCGCCGACGGAACATTCATCTCAAACCGGATCTATTTCCAGTTTGCTGTCTCGGGCAACTGGGGGCTGGCGGCGGCGCTTGGGACGCTGATGCTGGTCGTGGTCCTGATCCTGTATTTCGTCTACGACAAGCTTGTCGGCGTCGATAATGTGAAGCTGGGATAACCGTTATGTCGACAAAACTTCCGACCTATGCAACGACCGGGCAGCGGATCTGGTTCTATACGTTCCGTGTGATCTGCGCTCTGGTGTTCTTTTACCTGATCTTTCCGATCCTGATCATCATCCCGCTCTCGTTCAACGCGCAGAACTTTTTTACCTTCACGCCAGAGATGCTGCGCCTTGATCCGGCGGGCTATTCCCTGCGGCATTACAAGGATTTCCTTGGGGCCAACGGTGATTATTCATGGATGCAGGCCTTTACCAACTCTTTGATCGTGGCGCCTTTGGCCACTATTCTGGCGGTTGGTCTGGGCACCCTTGCAGCCATCGGCCTGACGCAACCGCATGTGCCCTATCGCAAGCAGATCACCGCGCTTTTGATCTCTCCGATGATCGTGCCTTTGATCATTACATCGGCGGGGATGTTCTTTTTCTATTCGCGCCCCTTCGGGTTCACCGAGCTGGGTTTGCAAGGCACCTATGCGGGTGTTGTATTGGCGCATGCCGCGCTGGGCATTCCTTTCGTGATCATCACGGTCACCGCGACGCTGTCCAGCTTTGACAATTCCCTGACGCGGGCTGCGGCGAATATGGGGGCTGATCCGGTCACCACCTTTTTCCGTGTGCAGATGCCGTTGATCCTGCCTGGCGTCATTTCAGGCGGGCTGTTTGCCTTCATCACATCGTTTGACGAGGTTGTGGTGGTGCTGCTGGTTGGCTCTGCGGGGCAAAAAACCCTTCCGTGGCAGATGTTTATCGGATTGCGCGAACAGATCAGCCCCACCATCCTTGCCGTGGCCACGATCCTTGTCGTGATTTCCATCGCCTTGCTGACCACGGTTGAACTGCTGCGCCGCCGATCTGAACGGTTGCGCGGGATGAGCCCGGGCTGATCAGAGATGGAGATTGCGGGTAAGATTGCCCTTGTGACAGGCGGGGCGCAGGGTATCGGTCTGGCATTGGCGCAGGCGTTGAAACAGGCTGGTGCGGCGCATGTGGTGATCGCGGATCTGCGGCTGCCCGATGATACCCCGTCAGGGGTAGATGAGGGGCGCATTTGCGATGTGTCCGATGCGGGGCAGATCGCAACCCTGATCGACCATGTCGAACAGACATATGGCCCCATCGACATCATGTGCTCCAATGCCGGAATCGCGACAGGCATGGATACCAGTTTTGACAATATCGCCTTTGCGGACCCTTCTGTGTGGGAGCGGGCATGGGCGGTCAATGTCATGGCCCATGTGCATGCCGCCCGCGTGCTGATCCCCCGGATGAAGGCCCGCGGGGCCGGCTATTTTCTGCACACGATTTCTGCCGCCGGGCTGCTGTCACAAGTTGGATCAGCGGTCTATTCAACCACGAAACACGCGGCTGTCGGCTTTGCCGAAAGTCTGGCAATCGGGCATCGGGATGACGGTATCCGCGTGTCGATGCTGTGTCCGCAGGGCGTGGCAACCCCGATGCTGGACGGTATTCCCGATGGTCCGCAACTGGGCGATGGGGTGCTGAGCGCCGAAACCGTGGCCAGCGCCGCGATCGAGGGTATCCGGGCAGAGCGTTTTGTGATCCTGCCACATCCCGCTGTTGCGGATTACATGCGCGCCAAGATCGAGAATTATGACCGTTGGATCGGCGGCATGGCCAAGTTGCAGCGCGGTATGAAACAGACCTGAGCGGCCATAAGGCGGCCCCGAGCCTGTGCTGCCACGAAAAAGGGCCGCGCATTGGCGGCCCTGATCCGGTGCTGGTTTGATCCGGTTACAGATTGCCGCGATCAAGAGCGGACAAGCTTCTCGTAGCTTTCTGATATATCGCGGGTCAGTGCGCCAACCTCGAAGGTGTAATCCCCGATTTGCCCGACCGGCGTGACCTCGGCTGCGGTCCCCGTCAGCCAGCACTGCTGGAACCCTTCCATCTCTTCCGGCATGATGTGGCGCTCATGCACGGTGATCCCCTTGTCCTTGAGCATGCTGATCACGGTCTGGCGTGTCAGACCGTTCAGGAAGCAATCCGGCAGGGGGGTGTGCACCTCCCCGTCTTTGACAAAGAAGATATTGGCGCCCGTCGCCTCGGCGACATAGCCGCGGTAGTCCATGAACAACGCATCCGAACAGCCCTTGGCTTCGGCGGCGTGTTTGGATGTGGTGCAGATCATGTAGAGACCCGCGGCCTTGGCATGCACGGGAATGGTTTCCGGCGACGGGCGTTTCCATTTGGAGATGTCGAGCTTGGCCCCCTTCATCTTGGCATCGCCATAATAGTTGCCCCAACCCCAGACCGCGATGGCCAGATGCACCGGGTTGCGTGCGGATGAGACACCCATATCCTCACCCGCCCCACGCCATGCAACAGGGCGCACATAAGCATCGGTCAGGCCATTGGCCGCAAGAACGGCACTTTTGGCCGCTTCGATCTCGTCCACGGAATAGGGGATCACGAAATCCAGACAGCTTGCGGAATAATGCAGACGCTCGGAATGTTCGCGGCTTTTGAAGATCTTGCCGTTATAGCAGCGCTCGCCCTCAAAGACCGAGCTTGCGTAATGCATCGCGTGGCTGAGGATATGCACATTGGCTGCGCGCCAATCCACCAATTTGCCGTCCATCCAGATCTTGCCGTCGCGGTCATCATAGCCAGCCATGCATCACTCTCCTGCCAAGTGCTCTTTGCGATAATTGCGCGCGAAACGTCCGTATCGGACATAAAGTTGCGCGGAAACTGGGATTCGCTACCAGTTAAGTCTTGGAATGTCAATAAGACTGACTTAAACTGCCATCATCGCAGGCAGTTTGAGAATTTGGACAGGTGTGCCGATATGCGAAATCTTACCATACCGGACCGAAGGGGGAAGGCATGATGTCAGACGCACCGGGCGGCGAAACGCTGCTGTTCCTGACGGATGAGCAGTTGCGCCAAGGGATTGAGGCGATGTTCTTCGCCTATCGCGGGTTTACCGCTGACCCTGATCGTATTCTGGCCGGGCTCGCCTATGGCCGGGCCCATCACCGCGCCATCCATTTCATCAATCGCGCACCGGGAACCACGGTCAACAATCTGCTGATCCTTCTGGGAGTGACAAAGCAATCCCTGAACCGCGTTTTGCGCACGCTGGTTGAAGACGGGCTGGTGCAAAGCAAGGTCGGCAAAACCGACAAGCGGGAGCGGCATCTGTTCCTGACCGACGCAGGGGAGGCGCTGGAGCGCAAACTGTCAGACGCGCAGCGCGCGCGGATGCGCGCCGCCTATCGCGCCGCCGGTCCGCAGGCAGTGGCGGGTTTTCGTCAGGTGCTGGAATCCATGATGGATGGTGATTTGCGCCGCAGATATCATGCGCTGAAGGATAGCGGCACATGAGCAGGCAGGATGCCCATCTTCTGATCGTCGATGATGACGAACGTATCAGGGGTTTGTTGCAGAAATTTCTGATGCGCCATGGCTTCATGGTCTCGGCTGCGCGCGATGCAGGCCATGCCCGGCGCATTCTGTCTGGCCTTGAATTTGATATGATCGTTCTGGATGTCATGATGCCGGGCGAGGATGGCGTCAGCCTCACCCGATCTTTGCGCGAAACGATGCAGACGCCCATTCTGCTTTTGACGGCCAAGGGTGAAACCGCGGATCGCATTGCGGGGCTTGAGGCGGGCGCCGATGACTATCTGGCAAAACCGTTCGAGCCGAAAGAGTTGTTATTGCGGATCAATGCCATTTTGCGCCGCATGCCCGAAGCGGCGCCTGTGAATACCGCCCCGAAAATCCTGCAGATGGGCGCCGTGCGCTATGACATTGAACGCGGTGAGTTGTGGCAGCATGACACGCCAATTCGTCTGACCGCGACAGAGGCGCAATTGATGCGGATATTCTCGGCCCGGCCGGGTGAAGCTGTGAGCCGTATCCAACTGGTCGAGGATCTGGGGCGTGACCGAGATCAGGCGCAGGAACGCGCCGTAGACGTGCAGATCACGCGTCTGCGCCGCAAGATCGAGGCTGATCCCAAGCAGCCACGCTACCTGCAGACTGTGCGCGGTGCCGGCTATATGCTGGCCCCGGATTGATGCTGCAGGCTTGGGTCTTTTGAGTATTTCAAGAACAATGAAGGGAAGGGCGGGGCCATGACCACGGGTCTTTACACGCATGAGGCGTTTTCAAACCATGTGACCCCTCCGGGGCATCCCGAACAGGTGGCGCGTCTGGCCTATGTGGAGCGTGCGCTGTCCGGTCCCCGCTTTGCCAAGCTTGCCCGGTTTCAGGCCCCGCTGGCCGCAGATGAGCCGATTTTGCGATGTCATCCGCAGGCCTATATCGACCGGATCGTTGCGGCGGAGCCGGAGAGCCATTGGCGGCAACTGGATGCCGATACGCATATGTCGCCCGGGTCTGTCGAGGCCGCGCGCCGCGCCGTTGGCGGGGCTGTGGCGGCTGTGGATGCAGTGATGTCGGGTGATCTGGTGAATGCCTTTGTGGCCGCGCGTCCTCCGGGGCATCATGCCGAACGCGCGACGCCAATGGGGTTTTGTCTGTTCGGCACCGTGGCGATTGCGGCCAAGCATGCGTTGGAGACCTATGGTTTGTCGCGTGTGGCTGTGGTGGATTGCGATGTGCATCATGGCAATGGCACCCAGGACCTGTTGTGGGATGAAGGCCGCGCCGTGTTCTTTTCATCGCATCAGGCACCGCTCTGGCCGGGCACCGGGGTCGAGGATGAGCGCGGGGCGCATGATACGATTTTCAACATCCCGCTGGAGCCTGACAGCGGCAGTGCCACGATGCGCGCCGCCTATGAGGGGCGCGTTTTTCCGATCTTGTCCGCATTGAAGCCGGAGTTGATCCTGATCTCGGCGGGCTTTGACGCGCATCGCGCTGATCCTTTGGCGCAGTTGCGCTGGGAAACCGATGATTTCGCATGGCTGACCGCACGGTTGTGCGATCTGGCCGCGGATCTGTGCAACGGGCGGATCGTGTCCGTTCTGGAAGGGGGGTATGACCTGGACACCTTGGCAGAGGCGGCTGCGGTTCATGTGGAAGGGCTGATGCAGCACGGCCGCTGAATGTGCGGCGCCACTACAGGATTTGCCTGAGATCCTGCGACAGGTTTTCCGCAAGGGTCACGGCATGTTCGATCCGGGCTGCGGGCATTGCCGGATGCTCAACGCGGATCAGGGTTTCAAAGCAAATCAGATAGGGCAGATGCAGGGTGGCTTCGGCCTCATCCAGATCAAAGGCCTGGACAAAAGCATCATATGCGGTTGCATCCACGCCAAAGCGGTGGTGACCGGATGGAACCATGCCGCGCCGCGCCATATGGGTCAGAAAGCGGGCCATATCCTTGTAGACGGGCGAACGGTTGGACCCGCCAAGGTCAATGCCTGTCATGCGATCCGGCGCCGCGATCAGGTTGTTGGGGTGGAAATCCCCATGCGCGATGGCGCTGCGCCATGTATCGTGGTTGCGCAGGTGGCGAGACAGTTTCTTCATCTTTTGCAACAGCCGGGTTTCAACCGCGATCAGTTCGGGATGGGTTTGTCGCGCCAAGGCCGCTTCGGCCCATGTGCGCCATGGGCCACGGTTCATCGGGGTGGCCTGTTCGGTTGGGGCACAAAACTGTGCGGCCCATGCGGCGGCCTTGGCAAACCATGTGATCCGTTGATCTGCATCCAGTGACCAAAGGTGATCCAGCAGCGGCACACCCGCCGCCTGTTCCAGCACCATGATCTGACCTTCGCCCGCAAGCGCGAATGGCGTGACAACGCGGTGCGGACCTGTGGCCATATAGGCATTGGCGCGTTGCAGCTCTTGCCATTCCTGCGCAAAGGTGGCGGCATCTTCGGGTGACAGCGCCAGCCGGAAAACGGCAGGTTGCCCTTGGAACTGTCCCGCCCATATTGCCCGCCTATCCGGGACCAGACGCAACATTTGATCAAGCGTTGCCCCGTCCAAAGCAGGATCAGCCTGAATCATGCGCTGCAACTGCGCTGTGGCGCGGCCGGCTGCTTGGGGGTGCTGTTCGGCTTGTGGTGTCAGGAATGTCATGGGCCAAGGATGCTGACAGCGCGCCAGACGGTCAACGGCTTTTGCGCGCGGTGACACGCGGAGTGGTGTTGAACACGCCTGCGCGCCTCGCTATGGTCACGGCAATCCGATTGCACGAGGACCGCATGACCGACAGGCCCGTATCCGAGATGAGCTTTGAAGACGCGATGAAAGAGCTGGAGGCTGTTGTTGGCCAGCTTGAGCGTGGTGATGTGGCGCTGGAGCAATCCATCACCCTGTATGAGCGCGGTGCCGCATTGAAAAAGCGGTGCGAGGCCAAGCTGAAGGAAGCCGAGGAAAAGGTGGCAGCGATCACGCTGGATGGTGATGGGCAGCCCGTTTCCGTGACACCGGTCGAAGGCCTGTAAGTGTTCCGCGCCAGACTGGACGCGGTGGCGGAGGCGGTGCAGGCGCATCTTGACCGCGTCATGGCACCATTGGACGGGCCTGTTGCTCCGGCCATGCGGTATACCTGTCAGGGGGGGAAACGGTTGCGCGCCTTTCTGGTGATGGAGGGCGCATCTCTGCATGGCGTTGAGGCGGCGCATGCCATCTGGCCTGCTGCGGCGATCGAGATGATCCACGCCTATAGCCTTGTGCATGATGATCTTCCCTGCATGGATGACGATGATCTGCGTCGCGGGCGGCCCACTGTGCATGTCAAATGGGATGAAGGCACCGCAGTGCTGACAGGGGATGCGTTGCAAAGTCTGGCATTTGAGTGCCTGTCACGGCCGGATTGCCACCCTGACCCGGCCGTGCGGGCTGAACTGGTGCTGCGCCTTGCGCAAGCCGCTGGTGCGCAAGGGATGGTGCTGGGGCAGGCCTTGGATATTGCGGCTGAAACCGCGGCAATACCGCTTGGACTGGATCAGATCATCGCGTTGCAGGACGGCAAGACCGGTGCATTGATCCGCTGGTCTGCCATGGCCGGGCCGGTGATGGCCGGTGATGATCCCGCACCGCTGCGGCACTACGCGCAGGCGCTGGGCCTTGCTTTCCAGATTGCTGACGACATTTTGGATGTTACGGGCGATGAAAACGCCGCAGGCAAGCGGCTTCAAAAAGATCAGGAGGCGGGCAAAGCTACGTTTGTGTCCCATCTTGGCCTTGCGGGCGCGCAAATGCGGGCGAAGGAACTGGTCGAACAGGCGATCAGCGCGCTGGCGCCTTACGGAACCGATGCAGAGAACTTGCGGGATGCGGCACGCTTCGTTATCTCGCGCGATAGCTGAGACGATACGCCCCCGGAGGGGTTCGCATGACTGACAGACCCCAGACCCCGTTGCTGGACCGGGTAGAAACCCCGGCGGACCTCAAACGGTTTTCAGATAGTGAATTGCGGCAGGTGGCTGATGAGCTGCGTGCCGAGACCGTGTCAGCGGTTTCTGTCACCGGGGGGCATCTGGGGGCAGGGCTGGGCGTGGTGGAGCTGACCGTGGCCCTTCATGCCGTGTTTGACACCCCGCGAGACAAGCTGATCTGGGATGTCGGCCATCAGTGCTATCCGCACAAAATCCTGACCGGGCGGCGGGACCGCATCCGCACCCTGCGCCAGAAGGACGGGTTGAGCGGTTTTACCAAACGCTCTGAATCGCCCTATGATCCGTTCGGTGCGGCCCATAGCTCTACCTCGATCAGTGCGGCGCTGGGCTTTGCTGTTGCGCGGGATCTGGGCGGCAGCATTGAAAGCGGGCTGGGTGATGCGATTGCCGTGATTGGTGACGGTTCGATGTCAGCGGGCATGGCATTTGAGGCGATGAACAACGCAGGCCACCTGAAAAAGCGGCTGATTGTCATTCTGAACGATAACGAGATGTCGATCGCCCCGCCGGTAGGGGCGCTTTCGGCCTATCTGAGCAGGTTATATGCCGGCGAGCCCTTTCAGGAATTCAAGGCGGCAGCCAAAGGGGCTGTCAGCCTGCTGCCCCCGCCGTTTCGGGATGGTGCCAAACGCGCCAAGGATCTTCTGAAAGGGTTTGCCGTTGGTGGCACCCTGTTCGAGGCGTTGGGCTTTTCCTATGTTGGCCCCATTGACGGGCATGATCTGGACCAGTTGCTGCCGGTTCTGCGCACCGTCAAGGCGCGGGCGGCTGGGCCGATGCTGATCCATGTGATCACCAAAAAGGGCAAAGGCTATGCGCCGGCCGAGGCGGCGCGCGACAAGGGCCATGCGACTGCAAAGTTCAATGTGCTGACGGGGGAGCAGAAAAAAGCCCCCTCCAATGCGCCAAGCTACACTTCGGTTTTTGCCCGCGCGCTTTTGGATGAGGCGGCGCGCGACAGCCGGATCTGCGCCGTAACAGCGGCGATGCCGGATGGCACCGGGTTGAACCTGTTTGCCGAGCGCTACCCCTCGCGCTGCTTTGATGTGGGTATTGCGGAACAGCATGGTGTGACATTCTCGGCGGCGCTGGCGGCGGGCGGAATGCGCCCTTTTTGTGCGATGTATTCCACCTTTTTGCAGCGCGGCTATGATCAGGTTGTGCATGATGTTGCTATCCAACGCTTGCCCGTGCGTTTCGCGATTGACCGTGCCGGGTTGGTTGGTGCCGATGGCGCAACCCATGCCGGTGCGTTTGATGTGGCCTTTCTGGCAAACCTGCCCGGTTTTGTGGTGATGGCCGCTGCGGATGAGGCAGAGCTGGTGCATATGGTGGCAACCGCCGCCGCCTATGACGATGGGCCGATTGCGTTCCGCTTTCCGCGGGGCGATGGCACTGGCGTCACCATGCCCGAACGCGGTGAGCTGTTGGAGATCGGCAAGGGCCGGATCATCCAGACAGGACAGCGCATTGCGATCCTGTCTTTTGGTACCCGCCTGAGCGAAGTGATGATCGCCTGCGAGGCACTGTCTGCCCGTGGCGTCACGCCCACCGTGGTGGATGCGCGTTTTGCCAAGCCGCTGGATCGTGATCTGATCCTGGAACTGGCCGCAAACCATGAGGCATTGATCACGATCGAAGAAGGTGCCGTGGGCGGCTTTGGCAGCCATGTCGCGCAGCTTTTGTCAGACGAAGGTGTGTTTGATACTGGCTTGCGCTACCGCTCGATGGTGTTGCCGGATACGTTTATTGATCACGCCAATCCCGAAGACATGTATGCCACCGCCGGGTTAAATGCCGCTGATATCGAGACGAAGGTTCTGCAGGTGCTGGGGGTAGAGGTTCTGGCGCGGCGCGGTTGATCCGCGCGCTACAGCACCCCGGCAATGGCCACGCTGACGCCAGTTATCAATAGGCCAAGATAGCCATAGCCAAACATCACAAAGATCCCGTCGCGCAGCGTTTGCCCTGCGGCCAGCATCGCAAGCCCGATAGCGCCAAGCGTGGCCGAAAATGGCACAAAAGACAGGGGTGGCCATGTCAGCGCGATCATCATCATCACCAGATAGGCCAGCGATGCAATCGGCTGTTGGGTCAACAGAACCCACCGCCCGCTACGGCGCGCGTCAATCCATGCGGCCGGTCGTCCCAGACCGTCAAGGGCGCGCCGCAGTTTGTGTGCAGCGATCTGGCGCCGCATCACAAAATCCGGCAGCCAAAGATGATGGCGCCCCAGAACGGCCTGACCCGCGATCATGACAATGATGATGGCGACCACAGATGGCAGGAACGGAATAGCCGACAGCGGCGACACCATCAGAAGCGCCAAGACCAGCAAACTGGCCGCAAAAGAGCGTTGCCCGATCCGCGACAGAATATCGCCAAGGCTCAACGCCGTTTCCTCGGGGCGGGGTCTGATCGCGGCCAGAAGCGCGGTCAGCGTCAAGCGGGTTTCCGGCTCTGGGTGATCACGCAGGGGCAACAAGGGGGATGTCATCGTCATGCCTGTTCCCCGGCAAGGATGGCCCGAAGCCCATGGCGATAATCGGGATGGATCAAATTGATTCCAAGTTCGGTGATGATCCTGCCATTGCTGACACGCTTGTTCTCGGCATAGAAGCTGCGCGCCATCGGTGTCATCTCGGCCTTGTCGAAAGGCACCTCTTCGGGTTGCGGCAGGCCCAGAAGCTCTGCGGCATAGCCTATCACGTCTTGTGGCGGGGCGGGGTCATTATCGCAAAGGTTATAGATGGCGCCGGGATTCGGGCGGTTGATGGATGCCTCAAGCACCTGCGCGATATCGTCCACATGGATGCGGCTGAACACTTGACCCGGCTTGATGATGCGGCGGGCGGTGCCTTGGCGGACCTTCTCAAACGGCCCGCGCCCTGGCCCGTAGATGCCTGCAAGACGGAAGATATGCAAAGGCAGGCCAGGGATGGAGCGCCACTGCCGTTCCGCGTCAAGCCGCATTTGCCCACGCCGGGTTGAGGGGGCAAGGGGGGTGTTCTCATCAACCCATCCGCCTTCAAAATCGCCGTAAACCCCGGTTGTGGACAGATACCCGACCCATTGCAGGTGATCAGCCGCTTGCGCGATCTGATCGCGTAGCAAGGCCAGAACGGGATCGCCCGCAGCATCGGGTCCAGCGGAACACAGGATGTGGCTGGCCTTGGACAGGGCGCCGCGCAAATCGCCATCCGGCCAGAGAATCGGTGTCACCCCTTCTGCTGCCAGCGCCGGCACCTTATCGGCGTTGCGGGTGGTGCCGAACACCGTCCAGCCCTGCGGAACCAGACGTTGCGCAAGGGCACGTGCAGAATAGCCATGTCCAAAGGATAGAAGCGTTTTTTCCATGCAAGATAGATGTGCCTGCTTGCACCGGAAAGCAAGTGTTACAAAAAACGCTTTGAGATTTGGTTTTTGTAACTTATAACATGTGAAGCGAACGGAGGAGCCTTCCATGTATTCACAAGGACTGATCGGGGCCGATGGCCGGACCGAGGAAACGCCGGAATTTCTGGAGCGCTTCCAGCGGCGCATCGATGCCGAGGAAAAGATCGAACCCAAGGACGAGATGCCCGAAGGCTATCGCCGCACGCTGGTGCGCCAGATCGGCCAGCACGCGCATTCCGAGATTGTCGGCATGCTGCCCGAAGGCAACTGGATCACCCGCGCGCCCAGCCTGCGCCGCAAGGCCGCGTTGCTGGCCAAGGTGCAGGATGAGGGCGGGCACGGACTGTACCTGTATTCCGCCGCCGAAACGCTTGGTGTCAGCCGCGAGGACATGACCGAGGAGTTACTGTCCGGCAAAGCCAAGTATTCGTCGATCTTTAATTACCCCACGCTGAGCTGGGCTGATATGGGCACCATCGGCTGGCTGGTGGATGGTGCGGCGATCATGAACCAGATCCCGCTGTGCCGCTGTTCCTTTGGCCCCTATGCGCGCGCGATGATCCGCGTCTGCAAGGAAGAGAGCTTTCACCAGCGGCAAGGTTACGAAATTGTGATGACGTTGGCCCAAGGCACGCCCGCACAAAAGGCGATGGCGCAGGAGAGTCTGAACCGCTGGTGGTGGCCATCATTGATGATGTTCGGCCCGCATGATGCCGATAGCCAGCATTCCGACCAGTCGATGGCGTGGAAGATCAAACGCTTTACCAATGACGAATTGCGCCAGAAGTTCATCGACGCGACCGTGCCGCAAGCGGAATACCTTGGCTTGACGATCCCTGACCCGGATCTGAAATGGAACGAGGAGAAGAGCGGTTACGATCATGGCCCCATCGACTGGGATGAATTCTGGCGCGTCGTCAAAGGCCATGGCCCGATGGCAAAGGACCGGATCAAAGCGCGTAAGAAGGCCTGGGATGATGGCGCATGGGTGCGTGAGGCGGCCCTGGCCCATGCCGAGAAACGCCGCGCGCGCAAAATCGCGGCCGAGTGATTGATCGCAAGGCGGGGGGCGCTGCCCCCCTGTCCCTGCGGGACTCCCCCCGGAGTATTTCCAGAACAATGAAGGAGAAGGCGATGACAGCGACAACACCGCTTTGGGAAGTGTTTATTCGTCCGCGCAATGGTTTGGCGCATAAGCATGTTGGCAGCCTTCATGCAGCGGATGAGGTGATGGCCCTGCAATCTGCGCGCGACGTCTATACGCGGCGCGGCGAGGGTAATTCCATCTGGGTTGTGCCGTCAGCTGCGATCACGGCGTCGGACCCCGATCAGACAGCCGAGAATTTTGAGCCGACAGCCGACAAGATCTATCGCCACCCGACATTCTACGACATCCCGGATGAAGTGGGACATATGTGATGGCTGTGTTTGAGGCATTGCTGGAACTGGCGGATGATCATCTGGTGCTCGGGCATCGGGTATCAGAATGGTGCGGCCATGCGCCCATGCTGGAGGAAGATCTGGCCCTGCCCAATATGGGGCTGGACCTGATCGGCACCGCGCGCACGCTTTACGATCATGCGGGCAAGCTTGAAGGCAAGGGCCAGTCCGAGGACGATCTGGCCTATCTGCGCGACGAGCGGGAATATCGCAACTGCCTGCTGGTTGAGCGCCCGAACGAGGATTTCGCCCATACCATGCTGCGGCAGTTCTATTTCGCGGCCTTCATGCGCCCTTATTGGCTGGCGGCGCTGGGCAGCGCTGACGCGGTTGTGCGCGGTGTTGCGGGCAAGGCCGAGAAGGAAATGGCCTATCACATTCGTCATGCTGGTGAATGGGTGATCCGCATGGGGGATGGCACCGAGGAGAGCGCGGCGCGTATGCGCGCGGCGGTTGATGCGCTGCATATTTATGTGGACGAGCTTTTCGACAGTTCCGATGTGGCGCAAGAGGCCGAGGCGGCAGGCATCCTTCCGGTGCGCGGCGATCTGCGCGCTGACTGGGACAAGACCGTGGCGGAGGTGTTTGCCGCGGCATTGCTGGAGCAGCCGCAAGCCGCTTTTGCCCAACGCGGCGGACGGCAGGGCATCCATAACGAGACGCTGGGCCATCTGCTGGCCGAGATGCAGGTTGTCTACCGCGCCCATCCCGGAGCGCGCTGGTAATGACCGTGCTCACGCTGGATCAACCCCGCGCATGGGAGGCGGCAGCCGCCGTTCCCGACCCTGAAGTGCCCTGTGTCACGGTGGCCGATCTGGGCATATTGCGCTGGGTCAAGGTTGAGAATGGCGTGGCCGTGGCGGGTGTGACGCCAACCTATTCGGGCTGTCCCGCAGTGCTGGCGATCGAACTGGCGGTGGAGGCGGCCCTGCGCGACGCAGGCTTTGAGGCGCGGACCGAACGTGTGCTTAGCCCGCCCTGGACCACGGACTGGATCACCGAGGAAGGGCGCGAGAAGCTGCGCGAATACGGCATCGCGCCGCCGGTCAAATCATCCGGTTCGATCCGGTCGCTCTTTGGTGAAGTGACCGTTGCCTGCCCGAAATGCGGCAGCGAGAACACCGAGAAGCTGAGCGAATTCGGCTCGACCGCTTGCAAGGCGCATTACCGCTGCTGTGCCTGTGCCGAGCCTTTCGACTATTTCAAATGCATCTGACGATAAAAGGACCGCGCCCATGTTTCATGATCTGACCATCCGCGATGTGCGCCGCGAAACGCCGGATTCGGTTGCGATTTCGTTTGATCTGCCGGACGGGCTGGCCGAGGCCTTTGCATGGGTGCCGGGGCAATATCTGACCCTGCGCGCCGTTGTGGACGGGCAGGATATCCGCCGCTCCTATTCCATCGCAAGCCTGCCGGGAAAGCCGCTGACCGTGGGCGTCAAGCATGTGGAGGGCGGCGCGTTTTCCAGCTTTGCGCAGGCATTGACGCCGGGCACACGCCTGCAGGTCATGCCGCCGGAGGGGCGCTTTTCCTGCAAGGATGAGGCGCGGCTGGTGCTGATCGCGGCAGGGTCCGGCGTGACGCCGATGGTGTCCATGGCGGCAGATGCCTTGGCGCGCGGGGCCGAGGTGACCTTGATTTATGGCAACCGGAACACCGGCACGATCATGTTCCGCGAGGCGTTGGAAGGGCTTAAGGACCGTTACGTTGACCGCTTTACCCTGATCCATATCCTCAGCCGGGAGCCGCAGGATGTGGCGCTGCTGAACGGGCGGATCACGGGAGAGAAGGTTGCAGCGCTGGCGCGGGCCGGTGCGGTTGATCTGGCGGGGGCGGATGGTGTTTTTATCTGTGGCCCCGGTGACATGATCGATGATGTGGCCGACATGCTGGCAACGCTGGGTATTGCGCAAGAGCGCATCCATTTCGAGCGGTTCTTTCAGGCCGGCGAAGTGCAGCGCGCGCCGCGTTCTGCAGCAGCCGAGGCGGCTGCGGCCCAAGGCGTTATGGTCGAGGTCGTTCTGGATGGCACGCGCCGCCAGTTCACGGTTGAGGCCGGTGATGACAATGTTGTCGCCGCTGCCGAGAGGCAAGGGCTGGAGCTGCCCTATTCCTGCAAGGGCGGGATGTGCTGCACCTGCCGCTGCAAAGTGGCTGAAGGCAGCGCGGAGATGGCGGTGAATTACTCGCTGGAGCCGTGGGAGCTTGAGGCGGGGTTCACCCTTGCCTGTCAGGCGCGCCCGACCAGCGAGAAACTTGTGCTGGATTTCGACGCGGCCTGATGGGTGCTATAGCGGGCGCGAGGGCACCCAGACATAGCCGTCAGGGTCAAGGATATAGGCCTCGCGCAGACCGTGCGGTTTGTCTGTTGGCGGTTGCAGGATCATGCCGCCTTCGGATTGTGCGGCCTTGGCTGCGCGATCAGGATCCGTGTGGAACAGCCGCAACTCGGCGCCTGCGCCGCGTGGTCCCGCCTCGGGCAACAGCGATAGCATCGGATTCGCATGATAGGTGCCATCGGCATGTAATTGCAGCAATTGCCCGTGATAGCCGAGGATTGCAAAATCTTGGCTGAGGCGATGCACCTGCATCCCCAAGACGCGGCTGAGGAAACCTGCCTGCAGGGGCACATCCCGCACCAGCAAGTTCACGCCAAACCCTGACAAGCTGCGCCCGAAATCAGGGGCTGAGACCTTTTCAAAATCCATAAAACCCTTTGCCTGCCTGATTACGCTGATTTTCGCCCGCTCCCAGCTTGATCCTGACCGAATGCGGTGTCAACGTAGCCAAAAGGCCGCCATGGGGGTGGCACTGACAGACAGGCGCCCCACGATGCGACACCATAATGACATGCCGGTGATGACGCCGGATACGCCCGATCCCGAATTGTTCACAGACCCGAAAGCGGCGGTGGCACATCTGATCCGGCTTTACACAGAGGCGACCCGTTTTCTGTGTGACCGCTTTGGCGAAACCATGCAAAGCGGCCATCCCGGATGCCGTTTCCGCGCTTTTTACCCTGAAATCCGGATTGCCACGACCAGTCACGCCAAGGTGGATAGCCGGCTGAGTTTTGGCCATGTCTCGCGTCCGGGGATACATGCGGCAACAATCACGCGGCCTGATTTGTTCCGGAATTATCTGGAACAGCAGATCGGCCTTTTGCTGCATAATCACGAAGTCCCTGTGCAGATCGGTGTGTCAGACACGCCGATGCCGGTGCATTTTGCGGTGGCCAATGATCCTTTGATGACGGTGCCACAGGAAGGGGCGGCAGATTTCATCTTGCGCGATGTGTTCGATGTGCCGGACCTGAACACCATGAACGACGATATTGTGAATGGCACCTATACGCTTCCCCCTGACGGGACAGAGCCGCTGGCCGCCTTTACCGCACAGCGCGTCGATTATTCGCTGGCGCGGCTGACGCATTATACGGCGACCGACCCGGTGCATTTCCAGAACTACGTTTTGTTCACCAATTACCAGTTCTATGTGGCCGAATTTGAAGCCTTTGCCCGCAAGGTGCTGGCTGATCCCGGCAGCGGCTATTGCAGCTTTGTCAGCACCGGCAATGTCGAGATCACAGACCCCGCAGCGCCGCTGCCGATGGCCGGCAAGGTGCCGCAGATGCCCGCCTATCACCTCAAGCGGCGCGATGGATCAGGTGTGAGCTTGGTGAATATCGGGGTGGGGCCATCCAATGCCAAAACCGCGACAGATCATATCGCAGTGCTGCGGCCACATGCCTGGATCATGGTGGGCCACTGTGCAGGCTTGCGCAATTCGCAAAGCCTTGGTGATTTTGTGCTGGC
>JBLRWJ010000020.1:0-4232 GCA_047921315.1 Rhodobacterales bacterium
CTGGCATCTCGCAGCTACCATCATCGCCTCACGATGAATGTCCACAGGCCCTAGTAAAATTGACGCCCGAATCTTTGAACAGACTGTTTCCTGAAAGAACAATTTTTCAGGAAACATATAAAATGGCTGTCATTCACAAAAGCGATGCCTTTCTGGCCGCACATGTCCTTGATCTGGTCCTGACCGAACGCCGCAAGGCGCTGTCAGCCCGCGAATGGAAGCACCGCCTGGCCGGATATGGCTATATCCTGATGCAGTCGGATGACGCTGTTCTGGTCACCAGTTTGCGCACAGGCTCAACCGTCTGCGCTGTGCCGGGTGAAACCGCTCTTTGATATTGCGCCAGTTTGGCAACCACTTGATTCAATCGCAAATCATGCAGTTCTGACAATACCCCGCGCCGCGTTATTTATTGATACGGGCCGTCAGGATCGGGTCTTGCCGATCATTCGAGAACAGCAACAGCGCGCCAGTCTCATCGACATCAAAGCGGCTGATGCGTTGCAGCGCGGAAAAGAACCGCTGTTCCTGCTCCATCACAGATACAACGCAAGCCATGCGCGTGGCCGCAGCAGGCCCGATGCTCAGCCCTTCACCGCTCAGATCGAACGCCGCGTTATAGCGGTTGCACCCGCCCTGCCCGGACAGGCGGCGCGTGATCGCGTCAAATTCAAGCGTGACGCGCGATGCGTCCACAATCCCGGTGCCGCCAATATCCTCGACCGTCCATTCCATGCCGGCCAGCAGGTCAATCGATTCCCCTCCGCATCCTTCCAAGACGGCCTCCTGCCATGTGACACTGACGGTTTGTGGATAGGGTGTGCCAGACATCAGATCGCGGCAGATTGTTTCGGACAGGCGCAGCACGATCCCCGCACTGGCCATGTCAAACACGAAATCCGCGCCTTCCAGCCCGGCGCGCGGCAACCGCGATGTGACAGGCGTCATCCCGATATTCGGGATCAGTTCCACCAACCCGCCCGCAATGGTCAGTGACCAGAACGGCTCGGTGCCGCGTGCGCGGTAAGGTTGATCCGGCTCTGGCGGGACGGCCACACATTCCGGCAGCACCGTGCCTTCCAACGATACCAGCGCGGTATCCCCCCGCGACCAATAGAACGTGTCCACATCACCGGGCATCTCGAATTTCGCACCGGAGGCCGCAGGCACCTGCGACAGGATCAAACGGTCTGTATCGGTTTCCAGCACAGCACGGTTTTCAAAAAACCCGACCCGCAACCGCACATCGCCACAGCGCAGGGTGCTGGCAAAACCCATCGGCTGAAAACTGTTCAGCACGATCTCACCCAGATCCACGGCGCTATCGCCAGCGGCAAGTGTGATCGCGTTGCTTACCCAGATCGGCCGCCCCTCGGACACCACAGCGGCACGGATCGTGGCGCTGACAGCATCCGGCAGGGTCATCGAGAAGGAAAACGGCACCTGCTTGCCACCGGACTGAAACCGCGTTTCAGCCAAAAACGTATCTTGCAAACCGCGCGCTTCAATCACAATCTCTGCCCCGGCAGGTAGCGCCGTGCGCGCCAGATAGGTCAGTGTCCCCTCGACCGGGCGCGCCTGCGCGGTGGCTGACAAGATCGTCAGCATCAGAAACGAAGACGCCAAAGCACGGATCATCATTGCCCCTTTTCAAACTCACCCGCTCAAACGAACAGTATATGGGGCTGGCATCTCTCTCAATGGTTTTGACGCGGATACGCAAGGATATGCCGCTGCCCCAAAAGCCTGCCCCTTGAGCCTGCTCTAGCGCCCGGGGATGGCACCGCGTTTTTCACCTGCCCCATTCCAGGCTGACATGGCGGCCAAAGCCTCCTCGGCGGTTTCGACAAAGCGGAACAGCGCCAGATCCTCCCGTGAGATGGTGCCCGCCTCGGCCAGCGCCTCCCAATTGATGATCCGTTCCCAGAACGCGCGGCCAAACAGCAAGAATGGCACCCGTTTCATGCGCCCGGTCTGGATCAGGGTCAACGCCTCGAACATCTCGTCCAGCGTGCCAAACCCGCCGGGAAAGATGCAAACCGCATTGGCGCGCATCAGAAAGTGCATCTTGCGGATGGCAAAATAATGGAAGTTGAAGCACAAATCAGGGGTCACATATTCATTGGGGGCCTGTTCATGCGGCAGCACGATATTCAACCCGATCGAGATTCCGCCCGCCTCTTTCGCACCGCGATTGCCCGCCTCCATCACACCGGGTCCGCCGCCTGTGGTGATGATGTTGCGATGCCCGCCCTGCTCCAATGACGCCGCTGTCACCTGATAGGCAAAGCGCCGCGCCTCCTCGTAGTAATGTGACAATTCAGCAAGGGCCGGCGTTGCGGCACCGTCTTTCTTGGCAGGCTCCGGAATACGCGCGCCTCCAAACAAAACAACCGTGCTTTCAACGCCGTATTCATCCAGCAACATCTGCGGCTTCAGCAATTCCAACTGCAACCGCACAGGGCGCAATTCATCGCGACACAAGAAGTCGTCATCAGCAAAGGCAAGACGGTAGGCGGGTGATTTCGTTTGCGGCGTTTCAGGCACGCCATGCGCGGTTTCGACATCCGTATGCGCATCGCGGAACGGGCTGGATGTATCGTTTCTCATCGCGGTCTCTTTCCTGCTGGGCATGACCTTCGACCTATCAAAGCCGGCATGGCAACGCCAGCCATGACTGTGCAGCGGCAAGGGGGCATCGCCGCCTCCCTTACGATTGCACGCAGGCTGACTTGGCCTTATAGCCGTGCAAACCCCATATGCCGCCAACGGAGAACACGCCATGAGCAATGCTGCCCTCGAATCCGCCATCGAAGCCGCCTGGGAGGCGCGAGACGGCATCACCTCGGCCACCAAAGGCGAGGCGCGCGACGCGATCGAGGCCACGCTGGATGCGCTGGACAGCGGCGCGCTCCGCGTGGCCGAACGCCGCCCCGATGGCGACTGGCATGTAAACCAATGGGCCAAAAAAGCCGTGCTGCTGGGCTTTCGCATCAAGGATATGGAAATCCAAGATGGCGGCCCGCAGGGCAGCGGCTGGTGGGATAAGGTCGATAGCAAATTCAAGGGCTGGCAAGCCGCTGACTGGCAAAAGGCCGGTTTCCGCGCCGTACCCAACTGCGTTGTGCGCCGTTCGGCCTATATCGCCAAAGGCGTGGTGCTGATGCCGTCTTTCATCAATCTGGGGGCCTATGTCGACGAAGGCACGATGGTCGATACATGGGCCACTGTGGGCAGTTGCGCCCAGATCGGCAAGGGCGTGCATCTGTCGGGCGGTGTCGGCATCGGCGGCGTTCTAGAACCGATGCAGGCAGGCCCCACGATCATCGAGGATAACTGCTTTATCGGCGCCCGCTCCGAGGTGGTCGAGGGCTGCATCGTGCGCGAAGGCTCGGTGCTTGGCATGGGCGTATTCATCGGCAAATCCACCAAGATCGTTGATCGTGAAACCGGCGCTGTGATGTATGGCGAGGTGCCTGCGGGATCGGTCGTCGTGGCAGGCTCCATGCCCTCCAAGAACGGTGTGCATCTCTATTGCGCGGTAATCGTGAAAAAGGTCGATGCGCAAACCCGGTCCAAAACCTCGATAAACGAGCTGCTGCGTGACTGAAGACGCACCCAAACCGGCCAAGAAGCCCTCGCGCCAGCAGGTCTATACCCTGCTGGTCGAGGTGGGCCGCAAGGATGGTGACGGGCTGCCGCCCAAATCCACAGGTGCGGCGCTGATGATCTATGCCTCCGGCGTGGACGAGGCCGAAGCCGTGCGCGAAACCGTGGCGATCCTGAAACAGGCCGATATGGCCCCACTGGATGTTACAGGCTACGGCACGCTGGAAGAGCGGCTGGCAGAAGGGCAAGAGATTGACGTGGATGAACGTGACCTGATGGCGCGCGCCCTGCAGGAAAACGCGGTGATCGTGGCCCAGATCACCCCGTTCAACGACTGACGCCGCCAGCGGCGCGGCGCGTCCCGCATGTGGCCGCCGCCCTGCTTCATTGTTCTTTAAATACTCATCTTTCCACCCGTCATGCCGCGCGCCGCTCGGCAAGGGTGATCGCCTCGAACGACCGCAGCACCGGATAGGCCAAAGAGGCGTGATCCGGCAGGCGCGACCGCTCTGCACCGGTCAGCAGGCTGGCGGCCAGCTTGCTCGGATGTCGCCTGATACGTCCGATAAACAGGCTTTCCACCGCTGTGCCCGCCGCCAGAATGGCCTCATGCGAGGGCAGCA
>JBLRWJ010000020.1:4332-33320 GCA_047921315.1 Rhodobacterales bacterium
AGGGCAGCATGTTGCGACCATCGGCCATACATACCGCATGACATATCTGCACGTCACCCGTGCTGACTGATGCGATGGGCCGCGTTAGACCCTGCGCAGACGGTTTGCCGTTTGGTCCAAAGCAGGCTAACGATGTCGCTACGCACGAAAGGAACAGCCCATGTCCCAGCCTGACAGTCTTGCCTTTGCTCCCGTTGATCCTGCTGATCTGACCGTTCAACTGATCCGCTGTCCGTCCGTCACACCCGAAGAAGGCGGCGCATTGGTGTTGCTGCAATCCTTGCTGGAGGGGGCGGGTTTTTCCTGCTTCCGCGTGGACCGGGGCGGGGTGTCCAACCTGTTTGCCCGCTGGGGTGACAAGGGCCATGCCCGTAGTTTCGGCTTTAACGGCCATACAGATGTTGTGCCCGTGGGGGACGCCGCCGCGTGGAGCGTGCCGCCCTTTGGTGGCGTGATCAAGGACGGGCAAATCTGGGGGCGCGGGGCCACGGATATGAAATCAGGCGTGGCCGCCTTTGCCGCCGCCGCGATTGATTTTGTGCGCCAGACCCCGCCGGACGGCGCCGTGATCCTGACCATCACCGGGGATGAGGAAGGCGAGGCACAAGACGGCACCGTTGCCCTGCTGGACTGGATGACCGCCCAAGGCGAAGCGATGAGCGTGTGTCTGGTGGGCGAACCGACCTGCCCCGAACGTATGGGCGAGATGATCAAGATCGGGCGGCGCGGATCGCTGACCGCCTTTTTTAACGTGACAGGCGTACAAGGCCATTCCGCCTATCCGCACCGCGCCAAGAACCCCCTGCCCGCGATGGCGCGGCTGATGGATATGCTGTCCAGCCACGATCTGGATCAGGGTAATGATCACTTTGACGCCTCCACCCTTGCTGTGGTGACCATCGACACCGGCAATCCCGCAACCAATGTGATCCCCGCGCAATGCCGCGCCAGCGTGAATATCCGCTTCAACGATATCCATTCCGGGGCCAGCCTGACCGATTGGCTGCGCGCGCAGGCGGACCTTGTGGCGGCTGACTTTGGCGTTGATATCGCCATGACGGTAAAGATCTCGGGCGAAAGCTTTCTGACCCCGCCCGGTGCCCTGTCGGATATGGTCAGTGCCGCGGTGCAGGCGCAAACCAATGTGGTGCCGGTCCTGTCCACATCGGGCGGCACATCGGATGCGCGTTTCGTCAAGGATCACTGTCCCGTGGTGGAATTTGGCCTTGTCGGGCGCACGATGCATCAGGTGGATGAGCGGGTCGAGATCGCGCATATCCATCAACTCAAGGCGATCTATGGCCAGATCTTGCGGAGTTATTTCGGTTAGGCCGCCCACTCCTCCACCCTGTCGGGTGTCGTCGTTTTCGGCTGCGCAACGATTCTCCGATGACGGCACCCCGGAGCTGTGTTAACCGGACAGGATGAGCCAGATCCCCACAAAGGCCGAGATCCTGAACTGGATCGCCGACCACCCGACCCTCACCGCGAAACGTGACATCGCCAAGGCCTTTGGCATCAAAGGTGCTGCGCGGATTGATCTGAAACGCATCCTCAAGGAACTTGAGGATGAGGGGCATCTTGAAAAGCGCAAGAAAACCTATCGTGACCCTGACCGCCTGCCGCCTGTCAGCATCGTGCAGATCGGTGCGCCCAATGCGGATGGCGAAATGCCCGCCCGCCCGCTGGAATGGACAGGGGACGGACCGGAACCGCGCATCCTGATGATCCCGCGTGCCTCTGATCCCGCCTTGGGCGAAGGCGACCGTATCTTGGCCCGCCTGACCGAGGTGCGCGGACAAACCCATCATTACGAGGGCCGCCTGATCCGCCGCATCGGCACCAACCCCGCCCGCGTGCTGGGCGTGTTCCGCAAAACATCCGAGGGCGGGCGCATCCTGCCCATCGACAAGGGTGACGGCAAGGAATGGCATGTGCCCGAAGGCGCCACCGGCGGCGCCAAGGATGGCGAGTTGGTCGAGGCGGAACAAGCCGGCCCCAAGGCCCGCATGGGCCTGCCGCGCGCCCGCGTGATCAACCGGCTGGGTGATCCTTCCGCGCCCAAGGCGGTATCGCTGATCGCGATCCACCAGCACGGCATCCCCGACGATTTCCCCGATGAGGTGGTCGCCGAGGCTGATGCGATGACACCCGCAGGCCTGAACGGGCGCGAGGATATGCGCGATATGCCCCTGATCACCATTGATCCGTCCGATGCGCGCGATCATGATGATGCTTGCTGGGCCCATGCCGATGACGATCCCGCGAATGAGGGGGGGCATGTGATCTGGGTCGCCATCGCGGATGTGGCGCATTACGTGCGCACCGGGTCTGCCTTGGATATCGAGGCGCGCAAACGGGGCAATTCCAGCTATTTCCCCGACCGCGTGGTGCCGATGCTGCCGGATCGTCTGTCTGGCGATCTATGCTCGCTGCATGAAGGGGTGCCGCGTGCCTGTATTGCCGTGCGGATGCAGGTTGACGCCGAGGGTCAGAAGATCGGCCACCGTTTCGTGCGCGGGCTGATGCGCTCTGCCGCATCGCTGCATTACCGCGAGGTGCAAGAGGCACGCGACGGTGCCCCAAGCGAGAAATGCGCGCCGCTGATGGATCTGGTGATCCATCCGCTCTTTGACGCCTATAACGCGCTGGTCAAGGCGCGCCACCGCCGCCAGCCGCTGGATCTGGACCTGCCGGAACGCAAGGTGGTGCTGTCGGATGAGGGCAAGGTGTCTTCGGTCAATTTCACCGACAGGCTGGATGCGCATAAGCTGATCGAGGAATTCATGGTGCTGGCCAATGTCGCCGCGGCTGAAACCCTGATCGCCCGCAAATCACCGCTGCTGTTCCGCGTGCATGAAGAACCCAGCCCCGAAAAACTGGAAAGCCTGCGCGATACCGCGCAAGCCGCAGGGTTGGTGCTGGCCAAGGGGCAGGTGTTGAAAACCGCGCATCTGAACGCGCTTCTGGCGCAGGCAGAGGGCACGGATCATGACGAGCTGATCAACATCTCGACCCTGCGCGCCATGACGCAGGCCTATTACAGCCCCGCAAACTTTGGCCATTTCGGGCTGGCGCTGCAGGCTTACGCACATTTCACATCACCGATCCGGCGCTATTCCGATCTGGTGGTGCACCGCGCGCTGATCTCGGCGCATAAATGGGGCGATGACGGGCTGAGCCATCCCGAAATCGAGCGGCTGGACCAGACCGCCCAACATATCAGCGATACCGAGCGGCGCTCCATGATGGCCGAGCGTGATACCAATGACCGCTATCTTGCCGCCTTTCTGTCTGACAGGCTGGGCGCCGAATTCGGTGGCCGGATCAGCGGCATCGCCAAGTTCGGGGCCTTCGTCAAGCTGGACGAGACCGGCGCCGATGGCCTGATCCCGATCCGGTCGCTGGGGCGCGAATATTTCCATTTTGATCGCGAAGCCGGCACATTGATGGGGGCAGATACCGGCCTCACGATTGGTCTGGGCCAGCGCGTGCGCGTCAAACTGACCGAGGCGGCCCCCGTCACCGGCGGGATCGCGCTGGAGCTGATCAGCATCGAAGGGCGCGACATGCCCAAAAGCCCCGCCGGATCACGCGGCAAACCGCCCAAGCGGGCCATGGTCAAAGCCAAACGCAAATCCGACAAGCTGAAGCGCAAAACAGGCCAGCGCCGCTGATCCAATGGTCACTGCCGCTATGTTTTGCCCCAAACGGATGGCGGCATCGGCGAAACCCTGCGGCAGCGCCCCAAAGCGGGATTGAACGCTTTTGAAATCACGCGGCCTGCGCTAGATTGCTCAAAAAAGACCAAGCACAAGCGAGGCCGAGCACATGAGCATGAGACGTTTTCTTTTTCCTTTGTCAGGGGTGATCCTGATGGCAAATGCCGCCTGCGCGGGGCCTGTCGAACGGTCCTTGCGGCCCGAAGCGCGGCCATCGGGGCTCTCCACGGTGCAGCAGCCCGTAAGACAGGTTGCCCCCGAAACCCAAGCCGCCTTTGAACGCTGGATCGACGGGTTCCGCCCCCGCGCACAGGCGCAGGGCATCCGCACCGATGTGCTGAACCGCTCCTTCTCCGGGATCAGCTATAACCCCGATGTGGTGGAGCGGGACCGCAATCAGGCAGAGTTCACCCGCCAGATCTGGGATTATCTGGACAGTGCCGCATCGCCGGTACGTGTGGCCAACGGGCAGGCCGCGCTGCAGCAACACCGCCGGACGCTACAGGCGATCGAGGATCGCTTTGGCGTGGAGAAAGAGGTGGTAACCGCCGTCTGGGGCATGGAAAGCGCCTATGGCGAGCGGCGCGGCACGCTGGATATCATCGAATCGCTGGCAACACTGGCCCATGACGGGCGGCGCGGAGCATTCTTTGAGCAGCAACTGATCGCGGCCTTGCAGATCATTCAGGCCGGTGACGTGGACCCCCGCAGCATGCTGGGAAGCTGGGCCGGGGCGATGGGGCACACCCAGTTCATCCCGACCTCCTATCTGGCCTATGCCGTTGATTTCAGAGGTGACGGCAAGCGCGACATCTGGTCGGATGATCCGACGGATGCGCTGGCCTCGACCGCGGCCTATCTCAAGCGATTTGGCTGGACCAAGGGCCAGCCTTGGGGCGTGGAGGTCCGCCTACCCTCCGGTTTCAACACCGGACTGGCCACGCGTAAGACCAAGCGCAACCCGTCTGACTGGGCTGCGATCGGTGTGACGGATATGAACGGGCGGGCGGTGCCGGACCATGGGCCTGCCGCGATCCTGCTACCGGCTGGCGCTGCGGGGCCGGCCTTTATGATCTTCAACAATTTCGCGGTGATCGAGCGGTATAACAGGGCCAATGCCTATGTGATCGGGGTGGGGCATCTGTCTGACCGGATCAAGGGCGGGCCCGAGATCCAGACACCATGGCCACGCGGCTATCAACCGCTCTCCTTTGACGAACGGATGGAGATGCAGCAACGCCTGCAAGCGCGCGGGTTCGGGGTTGAGAAGATTGACGGGATCATCGGCCCCAACACAACAGACGCCATCCGCGCCTTCCAGACCGCGATGGGCGTGGCACCGGACGGGTTTCCCAGTCAGGATGTTCTGGCGCTGCTCAAACGGTGAGGGCCGTTTGGCAACTGCAGCGGCGGTCTTTGTGGCCGCTGTTGCTTCCGAGTATTTGGGGAACAATGAAGCAGGGGCGTGAATTATCTTGCGTCACCGGGGCGCGGCGGGTGTAGGCTGGTGTCATGCCGCGCCACTGGCGGATCTGCGAGGATGCCTGCCCGTGGTCGCGCCCCGGTGTGGGCGTTAACCTTGCGGCAAAGCTGGCCCGGCGCGCGGCGCGGCAGGGGGCGTTAGCAGCGGACGCAGCAAGGCCAGCGGATGCGCCCTGAGCGACAGGTGCAGGGCGACATAATCCTCGACGACCTCCTCGCCCAGCGTCATCTGGGGCAGATGGGCGGCGGGCTCCATGATCCCCTCGCCATCCATATCCAGCGCGAACAAGGGCAGGGGTGCGGCGGCGGTCAGGGCCTTTGCCTCCCATAGCGCGGCGCGGCGGTTCAGGCCCAGCGCCGCGAAGGCATCCGCCTCGGCCAGACGCGCCACCACGGCAGGGGCCAGCCCGGCACGGCGCCACACCTCGGCCACCGACAGATAGCCATTGCCACGCGTCGCGCAAAGCCATGCCGCATCATCCTCGCGCAGGCCTTTGATCTGCCGGAACCCCAGCCGTAGCGCCAGCCCGCCCAGCCCGTCAGGTTCCATCGCATTGTCCCAATAGCTGTTATTCACACAGACCGGGCGCACCTGCACGCCATGTTCGCGCGCATCGCGGATGATCTGTGCGGGCGCATAAAAGCCCATTGGCTGCGCGTTGAGCAGCGCACAGGCAAATATCCCCGGATGATGGCATTTCAGCCAAGCCGAGGCATAGACCAAGAGCGCGAAACTCGCGGCATGGCTTTCGGGAAAACCGTAGCTGCCGAAGCCTTCAATCTGGCTGAAGCACCGCTCGGCGAAGTCCATGTCATAGCCGTTGCGCGCCATGCCGCGCAGAAACCGTGTGCGGAACTCGGACACGTTGCCATGTTTCTTGAAGGTGGCCAGCGCGCGGCGCAGGCGGTCCGCCTCATCCGGGGTGAAGCCTGCCCCGATGATCGCGATCTGCATCGCCTGTTCCTGAAACAGCGGCACGCCCATCGTTTTGGCCAGCACAGCACCCAAAGCATCCGAGGGGAATTCCATCTTTTCCTCGCCATTGCGGCGGCGCAGATAGGGATGCACCATATCGCCCTGAATGGGACCGGGGCGCACGATGGCCACCTCGATCACCAGATCATAGAAGGTGCGTGGCTTCATCCGGGGCAGGAAATTCATCTGCGCGCGGCTTTCCACCTGAAACACGCCAACTGAATCAGCGCGGCACAGCATGTCATAGACGCGCGGGTCTTCGGGCGGCAGCGTCGCCAGGCGGTGCCGCGTGCCGTGATGCTGCGCGATCAGATCGAACGCCTTGCGGATACAGGTCAGCATCCCAAGACTGAGAACATCAACCTTGAGGATACCCAGCGTATCGATATCGTCCTTGTCCCAACAGATGACGGTGCGGCCTTCCATCGCGGCATTCTCGATCGGCACCAGTTCATCCAGCCGCCCTTCGGTGATGATGAAACCGCCGACATGCTGGCTAAGATGGCGGGGAAACCCCACGATTTCATGGATCAGCGCCATGGTGCGCGCCATGCGCAGCGCGGTCGGGTCCAGCCCGATCTCGCGCAGCCGCGCATCTTCGGTGCCGGACATGCCGTAAAACCCCCACAGCTGCGAGCTGAGCGCGGCCACCGTATCCTGCGACAGGCCCATCGCGGCCCCCACCTCGCGGATGGCGCGTTTGCCGCGATAATGGATCACGGTGGCGCAAAGCCCGGCACGGTGACGGCCATAGCGCTCATAGATATGCTGGATCACCTCTTCGCGGCGTTCATGTTCAAAATCCACGTCGATATCGGGCGGCTCGTCCCGCGCCTCGGACACGAAACGCTCGAACACCATGGTGCCGATCTCGGGACTGACCGAGGTAACGCCAAGGCAATAACAAACCACCGAATTGGCCGCCGACCCGCGCCCCTGGCACAAGATTCCGCGCCCGCGTGCGAAATCGACAATGTCATGCACGGTCAGGAAATAAGGCTCGTATCGCAGCTTGCCGATCAAGGTCAGCTCATGCTCCAGCAGGGCGCGCACGCGGTCTGTCGCGCCTTCGGGATAGCGCCATGCCAGACCGGCAAGCGCAAGGCGGCGCAGGCGGGCGGTGGCACTTTCGCCGCCTGTCACCTCGGACGGGTATTCATAGCGCAATTCATCCAACGAGAATGTCAGCCGCTGCGCCAGCGCACCAGCGCGGTCCACAGCGGCGGCGTGAGGGCCAAAAAGGCGGCGCATCTCGGCGGCGGGCCGCAGGCGCTGCTCGCTATTGGCCAGTGCGGCGCGGCCCAGATGATCCACCGTGGTGCCGGTGCGGATCGCGGTGAGCACATCAGCCATCTGGCGGCGGCGCCCCACATGCATCAGGGGTTTGGCCGAGGCGATGCTGGCGATGCCCAGATCATCCGCCAGCTGCGCCAAACGGTCAAAGCGGGCGCGATCCTGCCCGTCATAGCGCGGGGCCATCACCAGATGCATCCGGTCACCCAAGCGGCGCGTCAGGCCGCGTGCCAACGGCAGCCATCCATCCGCGCCGCTATCCGATGGTGCATCAGGCGGCGGATGCAAAAGGAGTTGCACCCCATCGGTGCGCCCCTGCAGATCAGCAAGCCGCAGATCACAGCCCCCTTTGGGCGCGCGGCGACGGCCCAGCGTCAGCAGGCGGCACAGGTTTGCCCAGCCGGTCCGGTCCTGGGCCAGCGCGGTCAGCACCAGCCCTTCGGCCAGATGCAGCGTTGCGGCGGGAATCAGACGCGGGCAGGTGAAATACGGCCCCTGATCATCCGGCCCACGGCGCGGATCTGGCGGGCCGATCAGACCATGGGCGGCATCATGGGTGCGGCGTTCCGCCACGCGGCGCGCAATCTCGCGGGCGGCGGCATGCGCCCGCACGATACCCGCCATCGAATTGGCATCCGCGATGGCCAGCGCTGCAATCCCCAGACTGGCGGCGCGCTGGACATATTCCTCGGGGTGGGAGGCCCCGGTGAGGAAGGTGAAATTTGAGGTGATACAAAGCTCGGCAAACATGATTCTGGAGTATATTCACGTTTTGTTCTTTTTCGAGTCCTATCATGGGTCTTGCCTGCGGCAGATGGCGCGACATGAGTATTTGGAGAACAATGAAAGGAACAGATCGAGAAAGGGGCGAAATGATCAGGTTTTGGGACGCAGGCGCATCAGAAGATAGATATTGAACCGGGCAAAGCTGTCGCGGTTGCGGGCCTGCTGGTTCAGGCGCTGATCAAGGCGCGCGCGTTTGCGCGCACTGATCAGGGTACGGATCGCGCGTTGAAAAACCCAGCGCAGGCGGGGTTTATGCTGCAAGAGTTCCTGATCCACGCGGCTCAGGCCATAGCCAAAGACGTTGAACAGCCCTTGTTCAATCTCGACCGAGGGGGCGGCCGAGAGGGTGACATCCTCTTCGCTGACAACATCCAGCGGCAGCGCGGCCAGCGTTTCACGAAAAGCGGCGATACGGTGACCGCCGCCAACAGGGGCCAACATCCGGTCACCGGTATATGCAGGGCTGCGGAAGCAATCAGCCACGATGATCTCCCCCCCCGGAGCGAGCAGGTCAAGGCATTTTGGCAGGCCCTGATCCAGCGGGATATATTGAAAGCTTTCCGAGAACAGGCAGATATCAAAACTGCCGGGTGGGGCCTCGAACGCTTCGAACATGCATTCATGCACGCGGGCGGCAGGGGCGCTGGCGCGGCAGCGGGCGGCAAGGAAAGGGCTGGGGACCACGATATCAACACTATGCCCGCGCGCGAGCAGCTTTTTCGCGGTCTCGCCCGCGCCACCACCGATATCCAGAATGCGGCAGGGGCGATCAGGCAGCAGGGCGAACAGCCGATCGGTATAAGCCTCTTGCGCGGCGCGCAGATTGGCGGCGCTGACCTCTAGCCCGTCCCATAACCCGTAATGCAGGTTTTCCGCGCCGGTCAGCCATTTGGTGAAGGCCAGCCCGACATCAAGGCCAATGGCCTGCGTGTTGATCTTGTTCTTTCCCATAGATCGCAGTTATCGCAAAGCACCGGGTGTGGGAAGAATCTTTCCAACATGCGCCGGAAATACGCGCCACAGACTTGTCCAGACAGACCTGTCCGGCCTGACAGACCGTCAGATCAAAGGGCCGAATTCGGCCAGAACGCTGACATAAACAGCGCGTTTGAACGGCACGATGTGATCCACCAGATCATCCGGGTCCAGCCAGCGCCATTCCGAGAACTCAGGGTGGCTGGTCAGGATGTTGATCTGGTCATCACTGCCAAGAAACCGCATCAGAAACCATTTCTGCCGCTGGCCCCGGAACCTGCCCTTCCAGATGCGCGGCACCAGATCATGGGGCAGGTCATAGGGCACCCAATCCGCGGTTTCCGCCACCACGTCAACCAGATCGGGGGTCACCCCGGTTTCTTCCCACAATTCGCGCAGGGCCGCATCGCGCGGGTCTTCGCCCTGATCGATCCCGCCCTGCGGCATCTGCCAGGCCGGGGTGTCATTATCCAGGCGTTGGCCCACGAAAACCTTCCCATCCGCATTGGCCAGCATGACCCCCACGCAGGGCCGGTAAGGAAGGCGATCAATCTCTGTGGCGGTCAGTGTCAGGGGCATCTGCGGTGGTCCGGTCTTCAATGGCGCATCTCGCACCTGAGCGGTGCGGGGGCGATGTCATGGCAGGCCCATCATGCGCAACGGATGGGGCCGGGGCAATGGTTAACGCGCGGGGGATCAGCGCGCAGGCGAAAGCGCAGACAGGCCCTTGAGGATATCCAGCGCATAGGCCAGTTGATAATCATCCTCGCGCAGCTTGGCGGCAAGTTCGGCCTTGGCGCGGTCCTCCTCGATCTGGCGGATCTGGTCCTCGCTCAGGCTGTCATTGTTCAGCGAACCGCGCAGATCAGCCTCGGAACGGCCGGGCCTTGGTGCGCCATCCTCTTCTTCCGAGGCAGGCCGGCGGCGCGGCTGTTCCACAACGATATCAGGCGACACGCCCAAGGCCTGAATCGACCGCCCGGACGGTGTGTAATAGCGCGATGTGGTCAGGCGCATCGCGCCATCGCCGCGCAGGGGCATCACCGTCTGAACAGAACCTTTGCCAAAGCTTTTGGTGCCGATCACGATAGCGCGGCGATGATCCTGCAAGGCACCCGCCACGATTTCTGACGCCGAGGCAGAACCGCCATTGATCAGCACCACAATCGGCTTGCCATTGGCCAGATCGCCCGGCGTGGCGTTATAGCGTTCACCATCTTCGGGGTTGCGGCCACGGGTTGAGACGATCTCGCCTTTTTCGAGGAAAGCATCCGACACCCGAATGGCCTGCGTCAGCAGCCCGCCGGGATTGTTGCGCAGGTCCAGAACGATACCGCTGACGTTTTCCGCGCCGCCCGCCTCTTCTATCGCTTCGGCCAGTCCGCTTTGCAGGTTGCTGAAGGTCTGGTCATTGAAGGTTGTCACGCGCAAGACCACGGCCTGCCCTTCGGTGCGCGTGCGCACGGCAGTCAGTTTGATGGTATCGCGGATGATCGACACATCAAATGGCTCTGCCGCGCCATCACGCAGCACGGTGATCACGATTTCGCTGCCCACGGGGCCGCGCATCATATCGACAGCTTCATCCAGATTGAGGCCAAGCAGGCTTTTGCCATCGACATGGGTGATGAAATCGCCCGCTTCGATTCCGGCCAGATCGGCAGGCGTGCCATCAATCGGAGAGACAACTTTGACAAAGCCCTCTTCCTGCGTGACCTCGATCCCAAGACCGCCGAATTCACCGCGCGTCTGCACCCGCATATCTGCGGCATCTTCAGGCGACATATAGCTGGAATGTGGATCAAGCGATGTCAGCATCCCGTTGATCGCGGCCTCGATCAGATCACTGGTATCAACCTCTTCCACATATTGGGCGCGGATCCGCTCGAATATATCGCCGAACAGGTCAAGCTGTTCGTAGACGCTGCGGTTTTTAGCTGACTCCTGTGCCAGAAGCGGTGCCGCCAGCTGCGTTGTTGCCAGGATACCGACCATCGTTCCGCCGATAGCCGCCATGACGAACTTGTTCATGCCTAGTCTTCCTCTCGCGTTGCGAACCATGCTTCCGGGTCAACCGGGGCATCATCCTGCCTGACTTCGATATAGAGCGTCTCTGGTCGCCCTGTACCAGACCCATTCCCGGATCTGGCAAGAATTTCGCCGACACCTGCATCCTGGCCACCCATCAGCCCGATCGGGCTTCCGGCCGGGATAACCTGTCCAATGCCACCATAAACCACATCCAACCCTGCAAGCACGAAAAGAGTGCCGGCCTGCGGCTCCAGAATCATCACGTTTCCGTAGTCCAGCAAGGGGCCACGGTAGCGGATTGTTGCTGCCGTGGGCGTTGTGACCAAGGCACGCGGGCGGGTGGCCAGCAACAGACCGGGCCGCGTGATCCCGGCCGAATCGGCCTCACCGGCGCGGCGCAGGATCTGCCCCTGCACCGGAAGCGCAAGCGTGCCGCGCTGCGCCGAGATATCGGGCAGATCCGCGCGGTCCTCATCGGTGGTCATCTCGGACAGGCCGCTGGCAAACCCTTCCAGCGTTTCTGTGGATGCAATCAGGATCGCGGTGCGCACCGGATCTTCGGTAAAGCGGCGGGGCAGGTCAACACGTTCGGCCACTGCCTGAGACAGCGCCGTGCGCGCCTGCTGGACACCGTTCAGACCGGATTGCAGCGTATCAACTGCGTTTTGCTGCAACTGGCGCAAGGTGGTGATTTCATCCAGACGCAGGCGCAAATCATCGGCGCGCGCATTCAGCGCGGGTGTCACATCGGCAAGGATCATGCCGGAGCGCGCCGTGCCCATCGGCCCAGCAGGATGCAGCAACATCGTGGGGGACGGACGATCCCCCATGCTGAGCAACACGCCCAAAAGCTGTGCCACCTCCTGTTCGCGGGCCTGTAATTCGCGCGTCAGCCGCGCCTCGCGCAGACTGGCGCGGCGCAACCCGTCGCGCATCGCCTCCAATCCGTCCTCGAAGGCGCTGACGGTTTCTGTCAGGGCGCGCACCCGGTCACGGGCTGATTGCGCCGCATCCAGTTGCCGCGTTGCCCGCTCCAACCGCTCTGCCGCTGCACGTGCCGCTGTTGCGGCATCGGTCTGATCCTGCCCCTGCCCCTGCACCTGCGCCAGCGCGGGCAGCGCTGTCACGCAGGGCAAAGCACCCAAGATCAGCGACAGGCACAGTGAAAGAGATTGGCGGCGGATCATGCGATCAGGGTTTCTCCGGTCATTTCGGGCGGTTTGGGCAGACCCATCAGCGCAAGCAGGGTTGGTGCCAGATCAGCCAGCCGCCCAGCCTTGAGTGTAACGCCCGCAGGGCCGCCGACAAGGGCCACCGGCACCGGGTTCAGCGTATGCGCGGTATGCGGCCCGCCTGTTTCGGGGTCTATCATCACCTCGCAATTGCCGTGATCCGCTGTTACGATCATGGCACCGCCCACCTGTTCCAGCGCCGCCACAACGCGCGCCAGCCCGGCATCCACCGCCTCACAGGCGGCGATGGCGGCTTTCAGATCGCCGGTATGGCCGACCATATCGGGATTGGCATAATTCACGACGATCAGATCGTAATCATCATGAATCGCTTGCACAAAATGATCTGTCACCTCGGCGCAGGACATTTCCGGCTGCAGATCATAGGTCGCCACTTTGGGTGACGCGGCCATATACCGGGCTTCGCCGGTTTCCGGCTGCTCCTCGCCCCCGTTCAGGAAAAAGGTGACATGGGGATATTTTTCCGTTTCCGCCAACCGGAACTGGCGTTTGCCATGGCGCGCCACCCATTCGCCCAGCGTGTTCACAATCTCGCGGGATGGGAACACTGTGGTCATGTAGGCGTTATGCGCCTCGGAATATTCCACCATCCCCAGACAGCCCGCCCATGCCGGGCGTTGGCCCACATCAAAGGCGTCAAACCCCGGATCAGCCATCGCGGCCAGAATCTCGCGGGCGCGATCCGCGCGGAAATTCAGGCAAAACAGCCCGTCCCCATCGCGGGCGCCTGCATAGTCACCAATCACCGTGGCGGTGATGAATTCATCACTTTCAGATCGGTTATAGCCCGCCGTGACCGCCGCATGCGCGCTGGTGGCGTGCAGCCCCTGCCCATGCACCATGGCGGCATAAGCCTCGGCCACCCGTTCCCAGCGATTGTCGCGGTCCATCGGGAAATAGCGCCCTGTCAGCGTGCCAATCCGCGCGCCACGGGGCAGCGCCTCTTGCAGCTGTTCAAGATAGCCATAGGCCGAGCGCGGGGCGACATCGCGGCCATCGGTCATCGCATGCAACACAACCGGAACGCCCGCATCCGTGATCGCCTGCATAGCGGCAAGGATATGGCTGATATGCCCATGCACCCCCCCATCCGAGACCAGCCCCAACAGATGCGCCGCACCGCCACTGCGCTTCAAGGCAGCGATAAAATCCTGCAAAGCCTGATTGCTGAAGAATGTGCCATCCTCGATCGCAAGATCAATCTGGCCCAGATCCATCGCCACGACGCGGCCAGCCCCGATATTGGTATGACCCACCTCGGAATTGCCCATCTGTCCGCTGGGCAAGCCGACATCGGGACCATGGGTGATCAACAGGTTATGCGGGCAAGTCGCCATGATATGGTCAAATGTGGGCGTATGCGCCAGCGCGGGCGCATTTGCTGTGCGGTCCTCCCGGTGGCCCCAACCGTCCAGAATGCACAGCACCACGGGTTTCGGGATGGTCATCGTCCAAGTCTCCTGCCTGATACGATGCCTCTTAACCTGTTGTGGCGCAGGGGTGAACCGCTTATCCACACATGCCACCGCACACGGCCAGCTACGCCACAGATCACCAGATGGGGTTGCACGCTCAGTTGGATGTGTCCTCCAATCCTTCAGGCTGCCCCACGACCACAAAGCTCAGCGCGTCAGGGTCCAGCAGCGTGGCGGCAACGCGGGTGATATCCTCCAGCGTCACCGCATTGACCCGGTCATTGCGCGTTGCGGCATAATCAATGGGCAGGCCGCGCATCTGCATGCCGACAATGATATTGGCAATCGTGCCATTGCCATCAAACCGCAGCGGATAGGCCCCGGTCAGATAGACCTTGGCGTTATCCAGATCCTCTTGGGTCACCGCATTGTCACGCATGTCGGCCCATTCGGCGCGGATCACGTCAATCGCCTCGGCAACCCGCTCATTGGCCGAGGCCACTGATCCGGCCCAGATCTCGGCATGGTCACGCTCGGCCAGAAAGGTATAGATACCATAGGTCAAGCCGCGCTTTTCGCGCACCTCGGTCATCAGGCGGCTTTCAAACCCGCCACCGCCCAGAATATGATCAAGGATGAAAGCGGCAAAGAAATCAGGATGCTCCTGCCCGATGCCGGGCTGACCGAATTGCACAACCGATTGCGGGGTGGCAAAATCTACCACCTCGATACCACCGGGGAAATTCAACGTGGCCGGGCCAACAAATTCAGCCCCCGTCGCCGGCAGATCGCCCAGCAGCCTATCCAGAAGCGCCGCCAGATCCGCCGCTGTGATATCGCCCACAGCCGAGACATAGATCCGGTCACGCGCCAGGCTACCCACATGGGCCGCCAGCAAATCATCCCGCGTCAGCGCGCTCACCGTTTCAATCGTGCCATCCAGTGAGGTGCCATAGGGATGATCGCCGTAAACCAGCGCGTTGAACCGCCTTGAGGCCAAAGACCGCGGGTTCCTCTCATCCGATCGCAAGCCGGACAGGACTTGCGCGCGCACCCGTTCAATCGCGTCATCGTCAAAACGCGGATCAATCAAGGATTGGCGCAGCAGATCAATCGCCTCATCACGGTTTTCCGTCAGAAACTGCGCCGAAACCGATACAGCATCATCCGACACGGAATACCGGAAAGAGGCTGCCAATTCCTCCCGCATGCGGGCAAACGCCCTTGCATCCAGATCGCCCGCCCCTTCCTCCAGCAGCGCGGTCATCAGATTGGTGGCACCGCGTTTTTCCATCGGCTCCACCGATGCGCCACCCCGAAACCGGATTTCCAGCGCCGTGAAAGGGATCGAATGATCCTCGACCAGCCACGCGGTAATGCCGCCGGGGCTGACCACTTCGTTAATCTTGATATCGGCGCGGACGGGCAACGCCACCAGCACCATGATCACGGGAAGGATAAAGCGCATCATCACTGGGTCACCTCTTCGGACATCAGCCATCCTGTCACGGCCTGCCTGCGGTCCAGCACCATCTGGGCTGCGGCCAGAACATCATCCGCCGTCACCGCCTGCAAAATCTCTGGCCATGCCTGCACGTCTTTTACGGTCAAGCCCTGCGTCAAGGCCCGCCCGTAGCGGTTTGCAATCGATTCCACGCTGTCACGCGCATAAATCTGCGCCGCACGCATCCTTGTCTTGACGCGGTCCAACTGCTCTGCATCGACACCTGTTTGCAAAAAATCGGCCAGCACATGGTCCATCGCGGCCTCAGCCTCTTCAAGGCTGACGCCCTCGGATGGCACCACGACCAGATCGAATGTGGTCTTGTCCAGCGATGTCCCGCCATAAAAAGCCCCGGTGAAGGTGGCGATCTGGGTGTCGAACTGCAACGCCTCTGCCATCACCGATGTGGTGCCAGACCCCAGCACATCGGCCAGAATGCTCAGCGCCGCCGCCGTTTCCTGCGCGCCGCTATCGCGTTCCGGCGCCAGATAGGACCGGCTGACATAGGGCTGCGCCACCCGCGCATCCCGGTAGATCAGCCGCCGCTCCGCGATCTGGGGTGGCTCTGACGGGCGCAGCCGTTCCGGCAGGTCGGGGTTGGCCGGGATGGGGCCATAATGCTCCTCGGCCAAGGCGCGCACCGCGTCAGGCTCCACATCACCCGCAACAATCAAAATGGCATTGTTGGGCGCATAGAACCGCTCGTAAAAGGCCAATGCATCATCGCGGTCCAGCGTCTCCATCTCGTGCCGCCAGCCGATGATGGGGATGCCATAGCGATGGTTCAGATATTGCATAGCGCTTTTCTGTTCCCGAAACAGCGCGGCGGGGTTGTTCTCGACCCGCTGGTTACGCTCCTCGATGATCACCTCGCGCTCTGTCGCGATCTCGGCGTCATCCAGACGCAGGTTGACCATCCGGTCCGCCTCCATCTGCATCATCAGGCCCAGCCTGTCCGCCGCGACACGCTGGAAATAGCCGGTGTAATCATAGCTGGTAAAGGCGTTGTCCCGCCCCCCGTTGCGCGCCACGGTGCGCGAGAATTCACCCGTTTCCATCGTATCCGTGCGCTTGAACATCATATGTTCCAGAAAATGCGCGATGCCGGATGCGCCCGGCGGCTCATCCGCAGACCCGGCGCGGTACCAGACCATATGCACAACCACAGGCACGCGATTGTCTTCAATGACAACCACATCCATCCCGTTATCAAGCGTAAAATGGCTGACCTGTTCATCGGCCAGCGCGGCCATCGGCCCCAGAGGTGACAAAAACAGGCTAAAGCCCAAGGCCAAAAAGGCTGAACGGATCAAGGCGGCGCTCCTTCAACAGACATCTGTGTAACAGTAAACGCCCGCCCCCCTGCTTCAAGCCCGCCTGACGCAGTTGTGACGCATCAGCGCCGTGTCGGCGGCGGTGCCGATGGCGTTGCAACACCCAATCGGCGGAAGCGGCGCAGCTCTGCATAGGGATCGGTCATCTCGTTGCTGTAGACCTCATGATAACGGTCCACATCGCGGAATAGCCGGAACCGCGTGAAACGCGACCTGTTGCGCTGGAATGCGGCATCCTCGGCGGCCAATGTCTCGCGGATATCGCTGGCCACGCCATTGCGCGCAACATGCTGCACCAACCCCGCATCAGAGGCCGCAACCCCCTGCGGCACCAAAGCCGCAGGCCGACCGCCAAGTGCGGCCACACCATCAGCCAAAGGATTCTGATCCGTCAGATTGATGCCCCCCGGCGTGGGCGTTGGCAAAACAGCCAGTTGCGCAGGCATTTCCAGCGGCTTGCCCGGCAAAACCGAAAACTCGTCCGGCCCCGCGCCCGGTGTCCGCAGATCGCGCAGGTTCAGATCGCCCTGCGGTCCGGAACAGGCCGTTACGGCCATAATGGCCACCAAGATCATTCCATGCGCCAGACGCATTGCCACCCTCCTGACGTTTCCGGTCCCAGCTTTAGCCGATCGTCAGCCGATCGTCACGGGGCCTTTTTCTCTGATGTGAAAAGAACCAGCCCCAGCGCCCCGGCAAAGATCGAGATATCGGCAATGTTGAACGCATAAGGGTTCACAAATCCGCAGCAGGACATGTTCAGAAAATCCGCAACCGCCCCGTATATGACGCGGTCCACCACATTGCCCAGCGCCCCCCCTATCAAAAGGCCCGCCGACACCAGCCCCCAGCGCCCCGGCGGATGTTTGCTTACCCACCACAGAACCCCGCCCGCAATCCCCAAGGCTAACGCAATCAAACCCCAGCGCATCGCGTCCGAGGCTTGCGCGAACAGCCCGAAATTGATCCCGTAATTCCATGCCATCCGCAGGTTGAGATAGGGCGGAAACACATCAATCGCCCCGATGAATGCAAGGTCCATCACCTGCACCACAAGGTATTTGCTCGCCTGATCCGCGATCAGGATCACCAAAGCGACCCAGAATACCAGCCTCATCCGCTCTTCCTTGCCTGCCTTGGCCCTGACTGACCGGGAAATATCGGCTGCGTCAGGCACCTGTTTCTTCTTGCCTTAAATATCCCCGCGCGGAGCGCATCCGCCCGCGCAGCGCGGCACAGGGTCAAAGGCTCAATGCCGGAAATGCCGCATACCCGTCATCACCATGGCCAGCCCGGCGGCATCTGCTGCCGCGATCACCTCATCGTCGCGCATTGATCCACCCGGCTGGATCACCGCCGTTGCCCCGGCCTCGGCTGCTGTCAGCAAACCGTCGGCAAAAGGAAAAAACGCATCCGATGCCACGACAGAGCCTTGCGTCAGCGGCGCAGGCAGGCCCAGCGCCTCGGCCATATCCTGCGCTTTGCGCGCCGCGATCCGGCAGCTATCCACCCGGCTCATCTGCCCGGCACCAACCCCCACAGTGGCACCATCCTTGACATAGACAATGGCATTGGACTTCACATGCTTGGCCACTTTCCATGCAAAAAGCAGATCCGCCAGTTCCGCATCGCTGGGCGCGCGCTTGGTCACCACTTTCAGATCCGCAGGCAGGATATGGCCGTTATCCTTGTCCTGCACCAGAAACCCGCCCGCGACCTGACGCCATGTCAAACCCGCCCCCGCCGGATTGGCCAGACCGGGCGTGATCAGCAAACGCAGGTTCTTCTTGGCCGCAAAGATATCCCGCGCGCCCTGATCGGCCCCCGGCGCGATCACAACTTCGGTGAATATCTGCGCGATCTCCTCGGCGGTTGCCGCGTCCAGCGGGCTGTTCAGCGCAATGATACCGCCAAAGGCGCTGGTGCGGTCACAATCAAAGGCCCGGGAATAGGCCTCGCGCAGCGTGGCCCCGCGCGCCACACCGCAGGGATTGGCATGTTTGATGATCGCACAGGCCGGGCCATCGGCAGGCGCGAATTCGCTGACCAGTTCAAACGCCGCATCGGTATCGTTGATATTGTTGTAAGACAGTTCCTTGCCCTGCAACTGCTTGGCCACAGCCACACCGGGGCGCGCCGTGCCGTCCACGTAAAAAGCCGCGCCCTGATGCGGGTTCTCGCCATAGCGCAGCCCCTGCGCCAGCTTGCCCGCCACCACACGGCGGCGCGGGGTGGCCTCACCGATCGCGGCTGCCATCCATGTTGACACCGCCGCATCATAAGCGCCCGTCCGCGCATAGGCGATCTGCGCCAGCTGCTGCCGGAAGGCCAGCGATGTGGCCCCGTCATTCTGGCTCAACTCATCAATCAGCGGCTGATAATCCTCGACATCCACCACCACATTGACAAACGCATGGTTCTTGGCCGCTGCCCGGATCATCGCAGGCCCGCCAATATCGATGTTTTCGATACAGGTGTCGTAATCGGCGCCCGCCTCTACAGTTTGCTCGAACGGATAAAGGTTGACCACCAGCAGGTCGATCTCCTTGATCCCGTGCAGCACCATCGCGCCCACATGCGCCTCGTTGTCGCGCAGCGCCAGCAAACCGCCATGCACCGCCGGATGCAGCGTCTTGACGCGGCCATCCATCATTTCGGGATATCCGGTCACATCCGCCACATCCCTGACAACAAGCCCCGCCGCGCGCAATGCCGCCGCCGATCCGCCTGTTGACAACAACTCGATCCCGCGCGCCGCCAGCGCATGCCCCAGATCCAGCAGGCCGGTCTTGTCAGATACAGAGATCAGTGCGCGGCGCACTGGATGCAGGTCAGTCGTCATCGGTTTTGGTCCTCGGGTGGTTCGGCCTTTGCGCGGCAAAAGCTCAGGTTGTCACATCCATCTCGTCCCGGTTCAGATCACGGATGCTGATCGGCGTGTCCTGCGCCTTGGTCAGTGACCACCGGGTGCGGGTCGCATAATCCATTGCGCGGCCGGATAAAACGATTTGTTTGGCCGCACGCGGCGCAAGGCGGCCTTTTTCCAGATAAACGCTGGGCTCCAGCGTCATTTCTGCACGGCTGTCATGACGAAACACCCATAATTCACCACTTTTCAACGCGAGCGACACGGCAGTGCCACCCATATCCAGCTCTGCCTCGACCTCCGGGTGCAGATGAAACCGCAACGCAAAGGGCAAACCCTGCAACCGGATCGCATCCATCTGACGGTCAAATGTCCGCTGGCCTGCCCCGTTCAGCGCGATCAGCAGATCCTCCCCCGCCAGACCGCTGCCCTCAAATGTCAGTTCCAATGTGCGCGCATGGGTCAGGCCATGGGTGCGCAGATACCCGTCATGCCCGCCTTGGAACCGGACACCATCCGGTGCTTGCGACATTTCCACCGGAACATCCTGCGGCGCATCCATCAACCATTCCGCCCGCGCCCCAAGACCACCCCTGGCCTTGCCCAGCCGGGCGCTGGAATATCCCGCCAGCGTCAGGGTGGAATGGCTGGGCGTGGCGCGTCCCGCCCGCCGCCACTCGGCCCCGAAGGCAGCGCCTGAACCGCAATTCACCACCACAGGCCGCCGCCCCGATGTCAGCTCGAACGCCAGCGTCGAGGCATGCGCATTGACCGAAGCCGCACCGATAGGCGGCGGGGCCGCATCCACAATCACACTGGTGCGTCCGGCCCCCAGCCGGGCAAAGCCCATCGACAGCCCCTCAGGCATCCGCCCCTTCACACCAGACGCCGCCAGTGCCGCATCCAGCCGCCCTTCCAACCCGCGCCCGCCACCGTGAAACCGCGCCAGACCGCCATCGGAATGCCGCAAGGTGCGCAAGCTGGGCGCGATCCGGTCAATCGCCGCCAGCAGATCGGGCGGCACGGATCGTCCCGCCTCGCCCAATGCAGCCGCTGCCCATGTCAGCAGGGTGAAAACCTCCAGCAACTCCTCTGGATTGCGCGTCGGAATACCGCCCTGCGCATCGACCTGCACGCGACAGTCACGCGCCAGCGCCCGCATCGCAGGCGCAACCAGCCGCTCCATCCCCTGCAGCGACAGGCCTGCATAAATCATCCCTGTCAGCGCCTCGATTCGCGGCAACCCCGGCGAGGCCGTGCGCCAGCGTCGCCCCAGAAAGATCGCCTGCTGCGCCAATGAGCGGTAAAACGCCTCGGATGCGTCCCGCTCCTGCCCGCGCAGCACAAACAGCGCATGATGGATCCAGCGGATCATACGCCGCCCTGTCAGGTCGGGCGTCCAGCCCGGGCCTTGCCCGCGCCCGAACCGCGCAATCCAGTCCCATAGCCAGTCCTGTGCCAGCTTGCGCGTGGCCCCGTCCCCCACCGCGGCCAGATCATCCATCCAGCCAAAGCCGTGCAACTCATCCTCAAACAGATCATCCGGCGCATCAATCGCCCAAAGCGTGCGCCCCGGCGCTTCGATCAGATGACCGGCAAACAGATAATTTCCCGCCAACAGCTGACGGCCACGGGCAAAACTGCCAATCGTCCGGGGTTCCGGCTGGCTGATGAACCCGGTTGCCGGGCGTGACAGCGTGCTCAGCCGCGCATGAAAACGGTGCATCCAGCGCAGGCGGCGCGCCGAAAAGCTGTCGGGTCGTGACATTGCTCTGCCTCTCGCGCGGATTGACGCGTCTTTGCCGCAGCATAACGCGGCATGCGGCGCAAGTCACCGCTGAATTCCCGCCCCTTGGCTTCTTCTTGCCACCAATATCCTCGGGGGGGACGCCGGACGCAGTCCGGCGGCGGGGGCAGACGGCCCCCCTTTACCTTTGCTCTCTGACGCTTCCCGCGATCAGATACGCAGGCAGGCGATGTAAAACCCGTCCATTCCGCCCTGATCACCCCAGTAATCGGGCCGCAGGCGCAATCCACCTTCCGGTGTGATCCAGCCCGCCTCGATCCCCGGCAGGTCCAGTGCGCCAGCATCCACCCGCAAACCGGGATGCCGCGCCACGGCATCCTCGACCTGACATTCACCCTCATCGGGGAGCAGCGAACAGGTGCAATAGACCAGCCGCCCGCCGGGTTTCAGCAGGCCCAGCGCATGATCCAGCATCTGCGCCTGCATCGCGATCAGCGCGGCAAACGCGGACCCGTCCTTGGCATAGGGCAGATCGGGATGGCGCCGGATCGTGCCGGTGGCCGAACAGGGCGCGTCAAGCAGGATCGCATCATACTGGCCCTGATGCGTCATCGCATCGCCCGCCACCAGCGCCGCCCTTAACCCGGTGCGCGCCAGATTTGCCGCAACCCGCCCCATCCGCGCCTCTGATATATCCAGCGCCGTGACATCCGCGCCCGCCGCGGCCAGTTGCATCGTCTTGCCGCCCGGCGCCGCGCACATATCCAGCACCGCCTCACCGGGCATGGCGGCCAGCACCCGCGCCGGGATCGCGGCGGCGACATCCTGCACCCACCAGTCCCCCCTGTCATAGCCGGGCAGTGCCGTCACCTGCCCCGCCCCCGTCACCCGCACCGAGCCCGTGGGCAACACAACCCCGCCCACCGCTAAGGCCACCGCCATAGCATCGCCCCTGGCTGTCAGATCCAGCGGCGGCGTGGCAAATTGCACCGCCTCCATCGCGGCCACAACCGGCGCGCCATAGGCCTCGGTCAGCGGCGCGCGCAGCCATTTCGGCAGGCGCGGCACCCGCAGCTTGGCCCAAGCAGCAGGCCCTTCCGCCGCAATCTTGCGCAGCACCGCATTGACCAGCCCTTTCAATGCGCCGGTGCGTTTATCCGCCCCCACAATCGCCACCGCCTCATTCACCACGCCATGCGCATCACCGCCCATGCAAATCTCAACCGTGGCCAGCCGCAGCATATTGCGCACACTCAGCGGCGGCGCCTTGCGCAGGTGCCGCTCCAGCAAACGGTCCGCCCGCTCCAGCCCGCGCAACGTGTCCAGCGCCAGCCGCTGCGCCCGCGCCCTATCGGCCGGGTCCAGCCGGTCCAGCGCGCCTGCCGCCAAAAGTTCGGGCATCAAGCGCCCCTCGCCCATGATCTGGTCCAGCAGGTGATGCGCAACACGACGCGCAGAGATATAAGGGGCGGCCATGGCGATATCCTTGCTTGCAGGCGGTTGCGCCGTATATCAACAGCAGCAGCAAGAAGGAAGATGACCGTGACCAATGACACGCAGATCCCCGATCAGGGTGCCACCGCCAACGATACCGCGCCCATCGCACAGGACTTGCCCCCCGCAGCCCAGCGCGCCCTTGCCGAGGCAGAGGAGCGGCGGCGCAAAGCGCAAGCCACTGAATTACCAAAGGAGTTGGGTGGCCGGAACGGGCTTGATCCCGTCCGCTTCGGGGATTGGGAAAAGAAAGGCATCGCGATAGATTTCTGACCAGCCCCGCATGATCCTGTCGCCTGACCCTGACCCAGCCCACTCCAAACCAAAGCGTGCGGCGCTACTGGCGCACAAAATCCGCAAAATCGCCCGTGCCCTGATCAGACACAAAGCGCACGGTTTGCTCATACAACAAAACCGCCTGACAATTCTGGCCCAGATCACTGCCGCCCCAATTCAGGTCGCGGCAGAAAAAACCATCCTGCCATTGCCACGCACCAGTCACGGGCCAGCCCATGCCGCGTCCGATAATTTCACCATCAGGCAGCACGGTCAGGCGCACAACAATGGGGCCATAGCCGCGCAACCGCAACTCCTTGCCCACGATCTCGGATTGAAACGTGGATTGGTCAGACACGATCGCAAACTGCTCGGATGCAGCCAACGATGATGCGGTCAGGCTCAGGGCAAGACCTGCGCCAAGAAAAACAGCCTTCATGATCCACCTCTATCGGTTTCATGCGTTATCCAAGTGTATACGCAAGAACCTGTCGATATGGTTCAAAATGGCGGTCACAACAGCGCGAGGTTCGGCTGAAAATTGCCGAAACTTTCTGTCAAAAGCGCATATAAAAGCCCCGGCAGCGATGAATCACGGCACGGCCAGCCCCAGCACATCAACCATGTCATATTCGCCCGGATGCCGCCCCTGCCCCCACAGCGCCGCCTTCAGCGCGCCGCGCGCGAAAACAGCGCGGTCGGTGGCGATGTGGCGCAGGATCACCCGCTCGCCGGGGGCCGCAAACATCACATCATGCTCGCCCACGATATCGCCACCGCGAATCGCGGAAAAGCCGATATGCCCCCGCTCCCGCGCGCCTGTGATCCCCTCACGCGCGGTATCGCGCACATCTTCCAGCCGGACACCCCGCCCGATAGCCGCCGCCTCGCCCAGCATCAGCGCCGTGCCGGAAGGGGCATCAACCTTGCGGTTGTGATGCGCCTCGATCACCTCGATGTCGAAATCCTCATCCAATGCCGCCGCCACCCGTTTTGTCAGCTGCACCAACAGGTTGACGCCCAAAGACATATTGCCCGCCCGCACCACAACCGCATGGCGCGCCGCCGCCTTGATCGCGGCCAGATCATCCTCGCCCAGACCGGTGGTGCCAATCACATGCACCGCACGGGACTGCGCGGCCAGTGCTGCAAATTCCACCGTCGCTGCAGGGCTGGTAAAATCAATCACCGCCTGCGCGCGGGCAAAGGCCTCCAGCGGATCATCCGTCACGATCACGCCCAAAGCCGCACCGCCCATCGCAAGGCCCAGATCCTGCCCGATCCACGCATGCCCGCTGCGTTCCACCGCCCCGACAAGCCGCGCCTGATCGCTGGCGGTGATCGTATCCACCAGCATCCGGCCCATCCGCCCCGATGCGCCCGTCACCACGATCCCCGGCAAATCCGTCATCCTGTCCGCTCCCTGCAACCGCACCCGCTGGCACCGCCTCTGTCATTGCTGCCTGTCATATCCAAGCAACCGCCGCTTGGCAAAGGCCCCGATAAGCATTAGATGACCGGCATGGCAAAAAGCACATCCTCCACCGGCCCCGGTCAAAGACAATTGCGCGTCGGCGAACTGATCCGCCGCACCCTCTCTGAGGTGCTGCTGCGCGGCGATGTCCATGATCCGGACCTCAACCGCATGTCCATCACCGTGGGCGAGGTGCGCGTGACCACCGATTTACGCGTCGCAACCATCTATGTCCTGCCACTGGGCGGTCAGGGCAAAGAGGAGGTGGTCAAGCTGCTGGCCCGCAACAAAGGCGAGCTGCGGCGCATCATCGGCAAAAAGCTGACGCTGAAATTCGCCCCCGAACTGCGCTTCCAACTGGATGAAACCTTTGACCGGATGGACGAAACGCGCCGCCTGTTCGCGCAGGATGCCGTCCGGCGCGATCTGGACGAGTGATGCGCGCCGCAGCGGCGGCAGCGCTGGCGCTGGCAGGTCTTGTCGCACCAAAAGCCGCCGCGCTGGAGTGTCGCGACATCACGCATGACAGCACGCGCTACATTGCGTGCGAGGTTGATCCCGCCACGCAACGGCTGGAGCTGTTCCTGAACGATGCCACAGGCCGCGCGTTCGGCCATTTCAGCGCCATTGATGCAGTCCTTGCCGACCAAGGCCAGACGCTGGCCTTTGGCATGAATGCAGGCATGTATCACACAGATCGCAGCCCCGTCGGCCTCTATATCCAAGACGGCGAAACCCTTGCCCCGCTGCAAACCAAAGAAAGCTTCGGTAATTTCGGCTTGCTACCCAACGGCGTGCTTTGCCTGACAGACAGCGCCGCGCAGGTGATGGAAACGCGGCGCTACCAGCAGATGCAGCCCGCATGCCGCGCCGCCACGCAATCGGGGCCGATGCTGGTCATCGACGGCGCGCTGCATCCCCGGTTTCTGCCCGACAGCACATCGCGCTATATCCGCAACGGGGTCGGCACAACCACCAACGGGGACAGGGCGGTCTTTGCCATCTCGCGCAACCCGGTCACCTTTCACCAGTTCGGCCGCTTCTTCCGCGATGCGCTGGACCTGCCGCAGGCGCTGTATTTTGATGGCAACATCTCGCGCCTGCATGCGCCGCAACTGGGCCGCTCGGATCTGGGCTTTCGCATGGGGCCGGTGATCGGCCTGCCCCAACCCTTGCCATAACCCTGCCCAAGGCCATAACCCTGCTCAAGACCGGCCACCGCCCCCCCTTCATTGTTCCCCAAATACTCAATCAACCGCCGCCACCCGGAACCACGCCCACGTTTGACAGACCGCAGCCCTTGGGCTAGGCCCCGCGCTCTGAAGACAACAATCTCGCGCAGCAACAGGACAGAACCATGGGACGCAAACGCAAAGGCCGCGATATTTCTGGCTGGCTGGTGGTGGATAAACCCGCTGGCCTGACCTCGACAGCCGTCGTCAACAAGGTGCGCTGGGCGCTGGATGCCAACAAGGCAGGCCATGCCGGCACGCTTGATCCAGAGGCAACAGGCGTTCTGGCCGTGGCGCTGGGCGAGGCAACAAAAACCGTGCCCTATATCACCGATGCGCTGAAGGCCTACCGCTTCACGATCCGGCTGGGGCAGGCCACCAATACCGATGATGCCGAAGGACAGGTCATCGCCACCTCGGACATCCGCCCCGATGACGCCACCATCAAAGAGGCGCTGCACGGCTTTGTCGGTGACGTGATGCAAGTGCCGCCCCGCTTTTCCGCTGTCAAGATCGATGGGGAGCGGGCCTATAAACTAGCCCGCGAGGATGCGGATTTTGACATCGCCGCCCGCCCCCTCTGGGTTGAGGAACTGGTCATGACAGACCGCCCCGATGCGGATCATGTGATACTGGAAATGACCTGCGGCAAGGGCGGCTATGTCCGCTCCATCGCGCGCGATCTGGGGGAAAAACTGGGCTGTCTGGCGCATGTCGTCACGCTGCGGCGCCTCTGGTCAGGCCCGTTTGACGCCACTGATGGGCTGACGCTGGACCAGATCGATGCGATGGCGCGCACAGCGGAACTGGACGCGCATCTCAAACCGCTGGAAACCGGCCTGGCCGATCTGCCCGAACTGCGCTGCACAGCCGAGGGCGCGGCGCGGCTGCGCAACGGCAATCCCGGCATGGTGCTGATGGCGGGCGATATCGATTACGGTGACGAGGCTTGGGCCAGTCTGGACGGGCAAGCCATCGCCGTAGGCACCTACAAAGCCGGAGAGTTGCACCCGAGCCGCGTGTTCAACCGGACCTGACAGCGCGCGGCGCGCCGCCCCCGCCACCTTGCAAATCACCGCTTTGAAAGGCAGATAAAGCGGCATGATCACGCGCGACTTTCTCAAGGGCGATGCCCGTTCCACGGCGGTATATTCCGATTGCGAACGCTACCGCTATCTGCTGACGCGGATCTGGAACCCCGACGCACCCCGCGCACTGTTCGTGATGCTGAACCCCTCCACCGCAACTGAAATGCAGAATGACCCCACCGTCGAGCGGTGCGAGAGGCGCGCGCGCACGCTTGGCTTTGGCGGTTTTCGCGTGACCAATATCTTCGCATGGCGCGATACGGACCCGCGCGCGATGCGTGCCGCCCCCGATCCTGTCGGGCCGGATAATGACGCCGCGATCGTGGACAGTTGCGGCTGGGCCGGCGGCGCACAGGATCGCATCATCGCGGCATGGGGCACGCATGGCGCATTTCTGGATCGTGGCCGCACGGTCGAACATCTGCTGCGCGCCCAATCGCGCCCGCTGCACCATCTGGGATTGACGCAAGGCGGACATCCCAAGCATCCGCTTTATATCGCCTATAGTCAGGCACCACTGCCATGGCCTCTGAAAGGGTGAACCGCACCCGCCGCCAGACTTAGAAAGGACTTTGAATGCCAGATGATTCGCAAAACGCCCTGACAAAAGATCAAGCCGCCGCCATGCAGGCCTTGGCCCGCGAGCTGGAACACCTGAATGCGCATCGCTTTATTAAGGTTCATAACTCCATCTGGCGCTTGCTTGGCTTTCAGTTTGCACGCGGTCTGGCCTTTGGTCTTGGCTCGGTGCTGGGGGCCTCGATGCTGGTGTCTTTACTGGCTTGGTGGGTGTCACAGTTTGAATTTTTGCCGATCATCGGCGAATGGGCCTCGATGATTGTGCAGGAAATCGAGCTTCCGAGAGAGGTTGGGCGGCCCACCCAGGATTAACCAACCAGATCAAATGGATTTGACGTAACACCCCACGGCATGGCCCACTGCCGTGGGGTTGTTTTTAAGTGGTTTGGTAGGGGTGCGCGCATGTTGATGGTGACAGGCCTTCTTGGCCTATTTCTGACAGGGGCCGCACTTGTCGGCATGGCAGGCCTGCTCAGCAGCGATGATACGGATCAGACCGGACAGGGGGCGGATACGCCAGACGATGACCCCGATGCAAACCTGACCACCGCGCAAGCAAAGGATTTGCTGATGCAGATCCTGTCCGAAGAATCCGGCCCGGACGGCACGCTGACAGGCCTTGCCCCGGCCCAGCGCACCGGCACCATTCTGGCAGGCGAAGCGGCCAACGATCTGCTGATCGGCGGACCGGGCGATGACCAGATCGGTGGCCGTGACGGGGATGATACGCTTTACGGCGGTGACGGTCAGGATGACCTGCACGGCGCGGATGGCGATGACAGCCTTTATGGCGGCGGCGGCGATGATACCCTTTATGGCGGCACTGGCGCGGACACCCTGTCAGGGGATGCGGGCGATGATCTGCTGTTTGGGCAGGCGGGCGATGATCATCTCTATGGTGGGCCGGGCGATGATACGCTGCAGGGCGGACCGGGCAACGATCTGCTGTTTGGCGGACCGGGGGATGATGCGCTGCATGGCGGGCTGGGCGATGACACGCTGATCGGCGGCGCAGGTCAGGATACGCTCTTTGGTGGCGCAGGGAATGATCTGCTGATCGGGTCGGTGCTGCCGGATACGGAACAAGACGGCGGCGACCCCGCTTTTGCCTATCTCAACGGGGGCGATGGTGACGATACGATCATGGTCGGCAACGGCGATATCGCCACTGGCGGGCGCGGCGCTGATCTGTTTGTCACCGGCCATTGGATCACCAACCCTGCCGAGGTGATGGATTTTGATCTGTCCGAGGATCAACTGGTCGTCGTCTTTGACGATGCAAGCAACCTTGATCCGCTGATTGAACTGCGCGCCGATGATCAATCGGATGACCGGGTGAACCTGTATCTGAACGGCGCGCATCTGGCGTCATTGGCCGGGGCCAGCGGGTTGATGCTGTCAGATATTGCGGTGATCGGCGCATCGCAACTGCCCCGATAGAATGACGCTGATCAACAGCCC
>JBLRWJ010000021.1:0-9190 GCA_047921315.1 Rhodobacterales bacterium
ATATCGGCAATGGCAAGTGTTATGCGGAGGTCTGTCTGATCAAGCAGGGATCATGAACCGCTCAAAGAAGGCGCTGATATCATCATACCCGTCCAGTGGCAGCACCTGCGACACGAACTGATCCGGGCGCACGATGACAACCGCCCCGCGCTGGCGATCAATGCCGCGCTGGTCAAAAATATCGGGGCCCTGTTTCAGATCGGGACAAAAGACCTTTTCGTAATCAACCAGCCCGTATTTGCCCTTGCGCGGCAATAACAGGCTTGGCAGCGCTGTCATATCCATGTCCCGATGCGCGGTTTGGAACACCGCCCGCAGGTCAATCACGCTGTCGCTATCTGCATCTTCGGGCGTGAAGCGTGCAATGGGGCCAGCGGCCAGATAGCGGCACAGTTCCGCAATCCCTGCACCGCGTTGGCCGGTATCCCCCGCCGCTGCAAAGGCAATCAACCGCCACCGCCCATCCGCCTTGAGGGCATGCCCCAGATGCATGGGCTTTGCATCCCCCAAACGGATCACAGGCGCGGAATGGAACCGCATTCCCGTGACATAGCCCGCGGCAAGGGGCTGATGCGGGTTCACCACTGTCAGCATCGAGGGGTCATAGCGCGTTTCCACCCCCGCGGTGTAGCGCCCGTGCTGTTTGAAATAGCGCTGGAATTGTGCGGCCTCGGCCGCGTCTTTGGGCTTGGCACTGAACAACCGCGCCATGTCCTTGTCAAAATCAATCAACTCTTTGGCTTTGGCTTGACGCTCGGATGAATAGGTATCCAGCAAGGCAGGTATCGCCTGCCCGCGCAACACCGCCGCCAGTTTCCAGCCAAGGTTGAACGTGTCGGCCATGGATACATTCATGCCCTGCCCGGCCTTCGGGCTATGCGTGTGGCAGGCATCGCCCGCGATGAAAACACGCGGCATGCGTAAGCCGCGCGCCTCTTGCGGCACATCATCAAAGGCATCGCAAACCCGCTGCCCGATCTCATAGGCCGACCACCACGCCACTTCCTTGACCTCCAATGTGAAGGGCGACAGGATGGCGCGGGCCTGTGCAATCAGCATCTCGGGCGTCACGTTGCGGTCTGCGGCGCGTTCATCGCCCCTCAGCGCATCCAGTTCGATATACATCCGCACCATATACCCGCCCTCACGCGGGATGATCAGGATACTGCCGTGATCAGCAGATTGAACCGCCGCCTTGAGCCGGATGTCGGGAAAATCGGTCACCGCCAGCACATCCATCACGCCCCAAAGCTGGCGCGCCGCCTCGCCTTTCAGCGCATATCCCATAGAGCGGCGCACCGCACTGCGCGCGCCATCACAGCCAACGACAAATCTGGCGCGGATGGTCTGCGTATCCTGCGCGCCATCAAGGCATCTGAATGTGGCCTTGACGGGATGATCAGGATCATCGGTTTGTGTCAGATCAATCAGGTCACGGTTGTAGACAGGTTCCATCCGGCGCGGCGCATTGCGCATCACCTCAAGATAGAAATCATGCACCCTTGCCTGATTCAGGATCACATGCGGCAATTCCGACAGATCATCCTCGACATCCTGAATACGATCCGCGCGGGTCAGGCGCCCGCCCTCTGCGTCCGGCCGCCAGAACGCCACCTCATTGACCCAATAACTTTCCTTGAGAACCTTATCCGCAAAGCCGAAGGCCGCGAACATCTCGACCGAGCGGCAGGCGATCCCATCCGCCTGCCCCACCTCCAGCGGGCCGGATTTACGATCTACAATCATCGTCGTGATCCCGGCAAAGGCCGAAAGCTGCGCCGCCAGCGTCAAGCCCGCAGGTCCGCATCCGACAATCAGCACATCAACCGCCAAGGGTGCGGTCAGTGCGGTATCAACCCTTTGTGAAATGGCGGGATCGCCACTGCGAAAGCCGTTCAGATGATATTGCAAATGCGCGCCCCCAGATAGTATGCATACTTACTATATAGCGAGAGGCCACATGCAGCGTCAAGATACTTGCATGGCATGGCACAGAGCCTTGGCAGGTTTGAACAGCTTGGTTGGAAAAGGTTGGTTGGAACAGATTGGTCGGAACAGGCTGTTACCTGTGGTGCTTGACAGGGTCAGGGCGCGGCGATCTGTTGGGACGCATCGTGCCCCCTTCCGTGATCACAAGGCAGACCATGAATCAGGCGTTTTCCAGATTGCGCATGCGTCACCTGCGCTGCTTTCAGGCGATCACCATTCACGGGTCGGTCACCGCTGCCGCTGATCATCTGGGCAGTTCGCAACCCGCCCTGTCGCGCACCATATCCGAGCTTGAGGCGCTGATCGGCCAGCCGCTTTTTCACCGCACCGGGCGGGGCCTGTCACTGACCGAGGCAGGCACCGCCCTGCGCCGCCATGTGGATACCGCGCTGTCTCAGCTGGAGGCCGGCACGCGCCTTGCGGCGGGCGGATCCCCTGTGCCTGTCGTGTCGATCGGGATGCTGCCGAATGTGTCACGCACATTGGCGGTGGATGCGGCGGCCACCTTCAAGACCGAAGCGCCAGAGGTTGATCTGCGCCTCTACTGGGCATCAATCACTGAACTTGTGGCGCGGCTGCACCGCAACGAGATTGATTTTCTGATGGGTCGCTTTCTGGCGCTGGATTACATGCCGGGGGTGCGGTTTGAACATCTCTATTTCGAGCCGCTGATTTTTGTCGCGCATCGTGATCATCCGCTTGCGGCAGATCCCGAATCCATCACGCTGGATGATATCCACAGTGAACTGATGGTGCTGCCGATTACCGGCACGATCATCCGGATCGAGCTGGACAAATACGTCACCTCCCGCGGATACGGGCCCTTTCCGAACAAGATTGAAACCGTGTCCTTTGAATTTACCCGCGCCTTCCTTGCCTCACATCGTGCTGTGGCCTGCATGCCCTTGGGGGCGGTCCGTGCGGAACTGGGCGATGGCAGCCTTGTGCGCCTTGGTGTTCACGGCGAGGAATTGATGGGTTCTGTCGGGATGACCTACGCCAGTGACCGTGAGCCCACGCAAGAGGCCGCTTTGCTGCGCGAACATGTGCGCCGCGCGGCACAGGTCTTTGCCTGATATATCAATATTGATATGCCAAGGTCATCATATCTATTTCCGCGCAGCCGCCCAACCTGTTAACCTGTTCATGAAATGGCACCATGTCAGCGCGCCAAATCAGCACGAACAAGGAACAAACACCCAATGCCAGAGCCGCGGAATATCTTATTTATCATGTTTGACCAGCTCCGTTGGGATTACCTGTCTTGTTATGGCCATCCCCATCTGAAAACGCCGCATATTGATCGTCTTGCCGCCATGGGCGTGCGTTTTGACCGCGCCTATATCCAGTCGCCGCTTTGCGGGCCATCGCGGATGTCAACCTATACGGGGCGCTATGTGCATTCGCACGGGGCCAGCTGGAACAATGTGCCGCTGAAGGTGGGCGAGGTGACGATGGGCGATCACCTGCGCGATCTGGGCATGGGCTGCTGGCTGGTGGGCAAGACCCATATGAAAGCCGATGCCGAGGGCATGCGCCGCTTGGGTCTGGAGGCTGACACCGTGATCGGCGCGCGTGTGTCAGAATGCGGCTTTGATATCTTTGAGCGTGACGATGGCATGCGCCCCGAGGGGCCGGATGGGCTTTATGATGAAGGCGGCGCGCTGAAATATAACGAATACCTGCGCGCCAAAGGCTATGAGGGGGACAACCCATGGCACGATCATGCCAATTCCGGCATTGATGACGCGGGCAACGTGCTGTCAGGCTGGTTCCTGAACAATTCGGATCAGGCGGCGAATATCCGCGAGGAAGATAGCGAAACCCCTTATCTGACACGGCGCGGGCTGGATTTTATCGCGGGCGCCACCCAGCCGTGGTGCTGCCATCTGAGCTATATCAAGCCGCATTGGCCCTATATCGTACCAGACCCCTATGCCACGATGTATGGCCTGCAGGATTTTCTGCCCCGCGTGGCGACCACGGCTGAGCGGGAAACAGACCACCCTGTGTTCAAAGGGTTCCAGAATGCCCCCGTTGGCCGCGCCTTTGCAAATGATGAGACCCGCAACAAGGTGTTGCGCGCCTATATGGGGCTGATCAAGCAATGCGATGATCAGATGGGGGTGCTGTTCGACTGGCTGGATGAAAACGGGCGGATGGATGACACGATGATCGTTGTCACCTCGGACCACGGTGATTTCATGGGGGATCACTGGATGGGCGAAAAGACCTTTTTCCACGATGCCAGCGTGCGGGTGCCGCTGATCATCTATGACCCGTCCGACAAGGCGGACGCGACACGCGGCACGGTCTGCGATGCGTTGGTGGAATGTATCGACCTGCTGCCAACCTTTGTCGATGTGGCGGGCGGGGATGCCGCGGGGCTGGATCACATATTGGAGGGGCATTCGCTGTTGCCGCTGTTGCGCGGCGGCCAGCCGCCCAAGCGCGATGCGGTGTTTTGCGAATATGACTATTCGGCCATCCCGCTGGCGGGCAAGCTGGGGCTACATCCGAAAGATGCGCGCATGTTCATGGTGTTTGATGGCCGCTGGAAGATGATCCACTTTGAGGGCGGGTTCCGTCCCATGCTGTTTGATGTGGTCAATGACCCCGACGAGGTCGAGGATCTTGGCGCATCGGACGCGCATGCCGATACGCGTGCGGCCCTTTACGACAGGCTGTTTGCATGGGCACGCCGTCCGGGCGCGCGCACGACGATTTCTAATGCCACATTGATGGCTGCGCGGGGCAACACCGCCCGCAAGGGTGTGCTGATCGGTATCGCCGAGGAGGGCGATCTGGAGCCGGAACTGGTGGCCAAATATGTTGGCCGCCGGGTGCGCGATATGCGCGCAACACCATCAAAAGACTGAAGAACAAGGGGCAAGAGAAGGCCCCGCCAACCATGGTGACAGGGAGAAGAACCATGATTTCAAAACTGACACGGACAGCCTTGTCCATCGCCGGGCTTGCGCTAAGCAGCCAGATGGCAACGGCCCAAGCCAACCTGACCGTTGAGACATCCAGCGCCGGCAACTCGCCGCATCTGTCCACGCTGCATCTGGCCGATGTGCTGGCGCGCGCGGGGATTGCGAACCTGCAGGTGCAGGAAGGCCAGACCGCGACCAATTCCATGCTGAACGTGGCCGAGGGCAAATCCGATATCGTGACATCCCCGACATTGCTGCATTTCCTGCTGGAAAACGGGCGCGGCCCCTTCAGCAGCGTGGGCGAACGCGGGCAAGAAGTCGCGTCGAACGTCAAGGTTCTTTATACCTATAACGCGGGGGCTTATGGCCTGTTCGCGCCGGTTGTATCCGGCATTACCAGCTATACAGATATCGAAGGGCGCACTGTCTGGAACGGCCCGCCATCAGGGGCTGCGCTGACAGTGGGGCGGCAAACGCTGCAACTGGGGTCTGGCGGGCTGAAAGACGGAGAGGATTACCGCGGCTTGCAGACAAATTGGGGGCAATTGCCAACCACGCTGGTCGATGGCTCGGTTGATGCTTTCATGGTGCCGATCACCTTCCCCTCGGACCGGGTGGTGACCGCATTGGCGGCAGGCAATGTCAATATTGTCTCCTTTCCCAAAGAGATATGGGAATCGGAAGGGATGCAGAGGTTCCTCAAGGCACCGGGCAATGCGCCTGTTGTGATCAATGGGTCGGACATGGGATATACCGATGACAGCGGCGTCACCCTGATTTCCGAAGACGGGATGTTCCGCTCGCCGGGGGTGCCCTTTGCCACGGTGGCGCGGGCCGATCTGTCTGATGATATCGTCACCGCGATTGTCACGGCCTATATTGACAGCCTGCCGGAATTGAAGGCCCGCTCGCCCTATGCCGCGAATGTCAACTTTGACGTGGTCGATGCCGAGGTGACGGGCCTGTGCAACGGGCTATCGTTGAAATATCACCCCGGCGCGATCGTTGCTTGGGAACAGGCCGGATATTCCATCCCTGACTGCGCCAAGTGATCCAATTGGGCCAAGTGATTTAATTGGGCCAAGTGATCCATAAGGGGGTGGCCCGGCCACCCCCATAACCCTGCCCATACCCCGCCCCCAGACCTCAGACCCCAGAGGCAGCCATGTCCACGACCGAAATCGGGCGTCGCCCCGACATATTGCTCAAGCGTATCGCACAGGTTTTTGGCCTTGTGCTGGTGGCGATCGGCCTGCTGAACACGATCCCCTCGATTCCGGGGCTGGATGCCTATTTTCAGGGGCTGACGGGCAACCCCGCCTTTGCCATCCGCAAATTTCCCTATCAGTGGCTCTACCCGCTGGCCTTGGTGCTGATGATGACGGTGGTGGCGCTGCACCATTCGTTCTGGGCTGATTTCCGGCAACGTCAGGTGGGGCCCATCAAGCTGCGGCTGGGGGCGGTGATGGATATGCTGCTGGTGGTCACGGCAATCATCGTTGCGCTGGCCTATATGGTCGAGATTGACTCGATCTGCCTGATCGACAGGGCCACAGGGCTGCGCGCTGATCTGTTGATCCGCGCGCTGGAAGAGGAAAAGGAATTCTCGCTGCTTTATGGCCTGCCAGAGCCGACCTCGGTCGAGGATCCGGCCTGCGTGCAGACAATGGGCGGGTGGATCTTTGTGATCGTCGGCGGGGCGCTGGCGGTGTTTCTGGGCTATAACGTCCGCGTCTGGGGTTTGCCGCTGGTGGCCGTGGCCATCGTGATCGCCGCCTATACGCTGGCCTCCGTGCTGGTGTGGTATGTCTGGGGCGCGGATGACATCAACAAATACCTGATCACCAAACTGGGCGGTGAGCCGCGCAGCCTGATGGACGGGCGCCCGAATGTGAAAGATATCCTTATCAATAACGCCCAAGGCCTGATGGGCCGTTTCATGGGCATCCTGCTCAATTCGATTTTCCCCTATATCGTGCTTGGCTCTTTGTTCGGCATTTCAGCCGGGGGCAAATCCCTGATCAAACTGGCCTTTTTGTGGACACGGCGGCTGCGTGGCGGACCGGCCCATGCCGCGATCATCTCGTCATCGATGTTTGGCACCATTTCGGGTGGTCCGGTGGTCAATGTGCTGTCCACAGGTGTTCTGACAATCCCCATGATGCTCAAACGCGGCTTCGGGCGCGTCTTTGCGGGCGGGGTCGAAGCCGCGGCCTCCTCGGGTGGGCAGATCATGCCGCCTGTCATGGGGGTTGCTGCCTTTGTGCTGGCCGCAATGACCGTCACCCCCTATAGCGAGGTGGTCTTTGCCGCCGTGATCCCGGCACTGGCCTATTTTGGCTGTCTGTTCCTGACAGTGGTGTTCGAGGCCCGCAAACAGGGGATCGAGGCGGTGGGCGACAAGACCCCCGATATGCTGCTGACACGGCAGGACATCCTGAACCTTGTGATGATATTCGCGCCGATCCTGCTGATCCTTGTGCTGCTGGTCACCCCGAAAGACGCGGTGGGATGCGGTCCTTTGGGCGCGTTTCTGGGGGTTGAACAGATCTGGCAGAACGGGATCTGCCGCGCCGAGAACCTGCCATGGCTTTATCAACTGATCCAGAATTCGGCAGGCGATGCGGGGTCGGCGGGCTGGTGGGCGCTGGTGCTGCTGTCATGCCTGTTTTTCCTTGATCCCGATTTCCGCAAAAAACCCAGCCAGTTGATCGGGGCGCTGGCGGATGCCGGGGTGACGATCTCGACGCTGTATCTGATGTTCCTGTCAGTCTCGATCATCGACTTCTGTCTGAACTTTACCGGGCTGTCCGGCTTTATCGCGCGTGATGTGCTGGCGATGCTGCGCGCCTTTGGGCCAGAGCTGGAATCAGGCGGACTATTCCTGTTCGCGGCGCTGTTCATCACGATGCTGATGGCGATCCTGCTGGGCATGGGGATGCCGACGGTGCCAGCCTATGTCAATGTGGCGCTATTGATGGGGCCACTGGTCGTGGGGCTGGGGATCGCCACTTTTACGGCGCATATGTTCATCTTTTTCTTCGCTGTCGCCTCAGCCATCACGCCACCTGTGGCCATCGCGGCCTTTGCGGCGGCGTCGATCACGCGGGCTGATCCCATGGCCACCGGCTTTGCGGCGGTGCGATCGGGCGTGGTGATGTTTGTGCTGCCCTTCGTCTTTGCCTTCTACCCTGAATTGCTGCTGATTGACGCTGCCAAACTGGACCCATCGGCACCGCTAGGGGCGGCGGTGTTTCTGCCCGGCTACGGGCCGGGGGTGGATTGGGCCGGGCTGGCGCTGTTGCTGCCGCGTCTGGTGATCGGGCTTTACCTGATCGCAAGCGCCCTGACCCGGTATGATCAATGCCGCCTTGCCGGATGGGAAACCGCGCTGCGGCTTGGGCTGGCGGTGATGGTGCTGCTGCGTGATCCTGCATGGTTCGGGGCCGGGCTTGTGATCACCGTGGTTTATCTGGTCTGGCACACATACAGCGCGCGCAGGGGGCTGGCTGCCTGAACTGGCAAGCCGCGCCTGTGGCCAAACGCGGCTTACACCTGAGTGACCATCCGGTATCCCGGCGCATAGGTCAGCGTGACCGCCGTGATGGGCTGCTGGTCCAGAAAGGTGGTGCGATCGATCGCAAAAAGTGCCGCCCCCGACGGGCAATCCAGCACCGCTGCCAGATCAGCCGTTGCTGGCGTGGCATAGAAACTGAAATCGCCCCCCGAATAAGACAGGTTGCGCACCAGCCATTCATTGGCGCTGAGCATATCGAAACGCACATCCGCCCCGACCATGGCCGGATTGATCCAGCGCTGTTCCAGACAAAAGGGTTTGCCATCAGCCAGATGCAGCGCCCGCACGGCGCGCATCGCAATGCTTTGCGTCAACCGCAGCGCCTGACGGATGGCTGCGGGGGGGCGGTCTTCGCTATCGGACAGTAGACGGTAGCCATAGCCCTGCCCCCGCCCTTCGACATCATGGCGGATGATCGCGATATCAAAGGTCGCCTTGCGCACCGGGGTCAGGGCCACGCGGGTGCCCCCCTTGCGGCGGCGGTCAAGAAACCCCGCCTCGGCCAGATCGCGCAGCGCGCGGTTGACCGTGGCACGGGCGCAACCGAACTCTGTCGCCAAATCGGCCTCATGCGGGATCTGACTGCCGGGTGGCCAATCACGCGCCCTGATACGGCGCAGCGCCTCGGCGCGCACCGATTGCCATGTGACGGGGCCAGGCTTTGCACCGCCAGGCTTTGCACCGCCAG
>JBLRWJ010000021.1:9290-21739 GCA_047921315.1 Rhodobacterales bacterium
TTTACATCCCCAGCCTTCACAGCGTTGTCAGGCGACGCAGCACAGCACGATATTCGCGGGTTATCGCCTCTTGCTGCATATGCCGCCCCTCTTTGACCACATGACGCCCGGCTGCCCAGACATCGCTGATGGCCCTGTCATCGGCTGCAAAGATGAACGCGTCAAGCAACGTGTCGCCCGCGCGGCCTTCCAGATCGATATGGGTGGTATCCAATGCGAGCAGATCCGCCAGCCTGCCAACCGCGATCTGTCCCGCATCGCGGCCCGCCGCCTGTGCGCCGCCCGATGCGGCCCCTTCGATCAACACGCGGCCAGTTGATTTTTGCGATGTCGCCAAGGCGGCGCGGGAATGATCCCGCAAGCGCTGCGAATAATCCAGCGTGCGCATCTCTTCGGACAGGGCGATGCGGATGTTGCTGTCAGAGCCGAGGCCCCAAACCCCGCCTGCATCAGCCCATGCGACACCATCGAATATCCCGTCACCAAGGCTGGATTCCGTGATCGGGCATAACCCCGCAACAGCCCCCGTGGCCGCCAGCGCCCGCGTTTCATGGCGTTGCATCTGCGTGCAATGGATCAGACACCAGCGCCGGTCAACGGGCGCATTGTCCAGCAGCCATTCTACCGGACGGGCACCGTAATGGGCCTGCACCTCTTCGACCTCGGCCAGTTGTTCGGCCAGATGCATGTGCAAAGGCGCATCGGGGCGCAGGGTCAGGCAGGCGGCCAGACCTTCGGGTGAGACGGCGCGCAGGCTATGGGGTGCGACCCCGATCCGCGCATCCGCAGGCAAGGCCGACAGCGCGGCCTCTGCCCCGTCCAACAGTCGCGCGAACCGCGCGGGATCATTGCCGAACCGGATCTGGCCGGGGCCAAGGGGCCGCTTGTCACAGCCGCCAAACTGATACAGCACCGGCAGCAATGTCAGCCCGATCCCGGTTTGCGCCGCCGCCGCGACGATACGATCCGACATCTCTGACAAGTTATCATAAATCTGCCCGCCCGGCGCGTGATGCAGGTAATGAAACTCTGCCACCGCGCCGTAACCCGCCTCCAGCATCTGCATCTGCACAAAGGCGGCGATGGCCTGCACATCATCCGGCGTCAATTGGTCCAGAAAGCGGAACATCAACTGCCGCCATGTCCAGAAACTGTCGCGCGGATCGGGGCCGCGCCGCTCTGTCAGCCCTGCCATGGCGCGCTGGAACGCGTGGGAATGCAGGTTTGTTGGCGCAGGCAGCAGCGCGCCTACGCGGGTATCATCCGGTTTCGGCTGCGCCTCAAGATGCAACTCTGCAATGCGGCCATCCTCAAGATTAACGGCGACATTGCTGGCCCAACCCGATGCCAACAGCGCCCGCTCTGCCCAGATCCTGCCCATTGACCTCTCCATCATTCCCCGTTGACACAAAAAATAAGTCTATACATATTGTGGCAACTTCGAAAGGGAATCAAGATGCAATCCGGTGTCACCCAAATCCTGACGAATGCTGTGCTGGCCACGATGGCTGCCCCGGTCCAAGGGCCGGGCGCGGTTGTGATCAAGGATGGTCTGATCGCTTGGGCCGGGTCAGACAGTGATTTGCCTGCGGCCTATGCCGATGCCGAAAGGCTGGACATGCAAGGGCGTCTGATCACCCCGGCCTTTGTTGATTGCCACACCCATATCGTGCATGGCGGCCACCGCGCCCGCGAGTTCGAGATGCGCCTTGAAGGGGCCAGCTATGAAGAGGTGGCGCGCGCTGGCGGTGGTATCATCTCCACCGTGAAGGCCACACGCGCCGCATCCGAGGATGATCTGCTGGCGCAAGCCCTGCCCCGGCTGGATGCGTTGCTGGCCGAAGGGGTCAGCTGCGTTGAGGTGAAATCAGGTTACGGTCTGGATATTGATACCGAAATGCGGATGCTGCGGGTGGCGCGCAAGCTGGGCGTGTTGCGTCCCGTGCGGATCCGCACCAGCTTTCTTGGCGCGCATACCGTGCCCGCCGATTATGCGGGGCGCGCTGATGCCTATCTGGACGAGGTCTGCATCCCCGCGCTGCGTCAGGCCCATGCCGAGGGGCTTGTCGATGCGGTGGATGGGTTCTGCGAGGGGATCGCCTTTTCCGCCGGCCAGATCGCCCGCGTCTTTGCCGTAGCGCAGGAACTGGGCCTGCCGGTCAAACTGCACGCAGAACAGCTGTCGCATCAGGGCGGCACGGCGCTGGCGGCGGCATGCGGCGCGCTATCGGCTGACCACGTCGAATACGCGACCGATGCGGATGCCCGCGCCATGGCGGCGGCAGGTAGCGTGGCCGTGCTGCTGCCCGGTGCGTTCTACTTCATCCGCGAAAGCCAACAGCCCCCTGTTGCGGCCTTCCGCGCCCATGGCGTGCCGATGGCGCTGGCCAGCGATTGCAACCCCGGCTCATCGCCTCTGACATCGCTATTGCTGAGCATGAACATGGCCTGCACCCTGTTCCGTCTGACCCCGGATGAAGCGCTGCGCGGTGTCACCCTGCATGCCGCACGCGCCTTGGGGCTGACAGATACCGGCGTGATCGCTGCGGGCATGCGCGCCGATCTGGCGATCTGGAATGTCGAAAGCGCGGCGGAGCTTTCCTATCGGATCGGCTTCAACCCTTTGCATACACGCATATTCGGAGGCCAGATATGCTGATCCTGACGCCCGGTGCTGCCACGCTGGCACAACTTGAAACGCTATGGCGCGATGGCATTCCCGCACGGCTGGCCCCATCGGCCCGCGCAGCTGTGGATGCGGCGGCGCAAAAGGTCCGCGATGCGGCAGAGGGCGAGGCCGCGATCTATGGGGTGAATACCGGCTTTGGCAAGCTTGCCTCGGTCAAGATCGCGCCCAAGGATATCGCCACGCTACAGCGCAACCTGATCCTGAGCCATTGTTGCGGTGTGGGCGAGGCACTGGATATTGCCGCGACCCGCCTGATGATGGCGCTCAAACTGCTCAGCCTCGGGCGTGGTGCGTCCGGTGTGCGCTGGGAGGTGATCGCGCTGATCGAGGCGATGCTGGAACGCGGCGTGACACCTGTGGTGCCGGTGCAGGGCTCGGTCGGCGCATCGGGTGATCTGGCGCCGCTCGCGCATATGACCGCCGTGATGATCGGGACAGCAGAGGCGTTTTTTGACGGCCAACGGATGCCCGGCGATGCTGCGTTGCAGGCGGCGGGCCTGACGCCTTTGGTGCTGGGGCCGAAAGAGGGGCTTGGCCTGATCAACGGCACGCAGTTTTCCACCGCATTGGCGCTGGTGGGGCTGTTCGAAGGCTGGCGCAACGCCAGCAATGCGCTGGTCACCTCTTGCTTGTCCACCGATGCGATCATGGGATCGACCGCCCCGCTGGAGCCGGAAATCCACCGCCTGCGCGGGCATCGCGGCCAGATCGAGGTGGCGGGCGCGATGGCCGCGCTGATGGCGGGATCGGTGATCCGCGAAAGCCACCGTGCAGGGGATGCGCGTGTGCAAGACCCCTATTGCATCCGCTGCCAGCCGCAGGTTGCGGGCGCGGCTGTGGACCTGCTACGCCATGCCGCCACCACGCTGGAGATCGAGGCGAACGCTGTGACAGACAACCCGCTGGTGGTTGAGGCGGGGATCATCTCGGGCGGGAATTTCCATGCCGAACCTGTGGCCTTTGCCGCCGATATCATCGCGCTGGCGCTGGCAGAAATTGGCGCGATTGCCCAGCGCCGCGTGGCCCTGATGGTTGATCCGACACTCAGCCATGATCTGCCGCCCTTCCTGACGCCTGATCCCGGCCTGAACTCCGGCTATATGATCGCCGAGGTGACAACCGCCGCCTTGATGAGCGAGAACAAGCATCTGGCCAATCCCTGTTCCACCGACAGCACGCCCACATCCGCCAATCAGGAGGATCACGTCTCCATGGCGGCGCATGGCGCGCGGCGGTTGGGGCGGATGAACGCCAACCTGTCGGTCATTCTGGGGGTCGAGGCATTATGCGCCGCGCAAGGCGTGGATTTCCGCGCCCCGCTGGTGACATCGCAGCCCTTGCAAAACGCAATCGCAGCCTTGCGCGCACAGATACCCGCCTTGGCCGAGGACCGTTTTCTGGCAGGCGATATCGACACCGCCAGCCGCCTGATCCGCAAGGGAGCCTTGATCAAAGCCGCAGGGCTGGAGTTTGACCTGTGACCCCGGTCGAGGTGATCCGCGGTGACAGCCCCGTGGTTCTGGGCCTGCCGCATACGGGTACGCATGTTCCGCCTGCGATCATGGATGATCTGAACCCGCGCGGCCAGACCCTTGCCGATACCGATTGGCATATCCACCGCCTCTATGACGGGTTGCTGCCGGGGGCCACCACCGTGCGCGCCACCTTCCACCGCTATGTAATTGACGCGAACCGCGCCCCCGATGGCGCAAGCCTTTATCCGGGGCAGAACACAACCGGCCTTGTGCCGCTGACGGATTTTGATGGTCACGACATCTGGCACACCCCGCCGGATCAGGACGCGATTGCTGCGCGTCTGGCGGCCTATCACGCGCCCTACCATGCAGCCTTGCATGCGGAACTTGCGCGGGTGCATGCGATACACGGTGTTGCCTTGCTTTATGATTGCCATTCGATCCGGTCGCATATCCCCTATCTCTTTGACGGGGTGCTGCCGGATTTCAACATCGGCACCGATGGTGGCACCACCTGCGACACGCGCCTTGAACGCGCGGTTGTGGATATTTGCGCCGGTGCCGCGCCCTACACCCATGTGCTGAACGGGCGTTTCAAGGGCGGCTGGACCACGCGCCATTACGGCAGGCCGGATCACGGCTTTCACGCCATCCAGATGGAGCTGGCGCAATCCACCCATCTCGCGCAGGAGCACCTGCCCTTTGATCTGAGCCATGACAAGGCGGCCAAGCTGCGCCCTGTTCTGGCCGAAATCCTGCGCACACTGGCCGCAACCGTGCAGGAGCTGCGCCCATGATCCGGCCGACGCATTTCATTAACACCATTGCCGGCCACCCACTGGCCCATTGAGGAGGGACGCATGACAAACCCGCGCCACAACACCCGCGATATCTATCCCGCGACAGGCACCGAGATCACCGCCAAAAGCTGGCTGACCGAGGCACCGATGCGGATGCTGATGAACAACCTGCATCCCGATGTGGCCGAGAACCCGCATGAACTGGTCGTGTATGGCGGCATCGGGCGCGCCGCCCGCACATGGGAGGATTTTGACGCCATCGTCGCGGCCCTGAAAGAGCTGGAGGATGACCAGACGCTGCTGGTGCAATCGGGCAAACCCGTGGGCGTGTTCCGCACCCATAAGGACGCGCCGCGTGTGCTGATCGCCAATTCCAACCTCGTGCCGCATTGGGCGACTTGGGACCATTTCAACGAATTGGATAAAAAGGGGCTGGCCATGTATGGCCAGATGACCGCCGGATCCTGGATCTATATCGGCACCCAAGGCATCGTGCAGGGCACCTATGAAACCTTTGTCGAGGCGGGGCGCCAGCATTACGGCGGCAGCCTGACAGGCAAATGGATTCTAACCGCCGGACTGGGCGGCATGGGCGGCGCGCAGCCCTTGGCCGCTGTGATGGCGGGGGCCTGCTGTCTGGCCGTGGAATGCGATGAGACACGCGCCGATTTCCGCATCCGCACCCGCTATTGCGATGAAAAAACCCACAGCCTTGATGAGGCCCTGGCGATGATCGACCGCTGGACCGCAGCGGGCGAGGCGAAATCCGTGGCGCTGATCGGCAATGCCGCAGAGGTGTTTCCCGAACTGGTCAAGCGGATGCAGGCCGGCGGGCCGCGCCCCGATATCGTGACTGACCAGACCTCGGCGCATGATCCGGTCCATGGCTATCTGCCGCTGGGCTGGAGCGTGGCGGCATGGCGCGCCAAACAGGAAAGCGCCCCCAAAGAGGTAGAGGCCGCCGCCCGCGCCTCGATGCGCAGCCATGTCGCCGCGATGGTCGATTTCTGGAACGCAGGCGTGCCCACGCTGGATTACGGCAACAACATCCGGCAGGTCGCGCTGGAGGAAGGGCTGGAGAATGCCTTTGCCTTCCCCGGCTTCGTGCCTGCCTATATCCGCCCGCTGTTTTGCCGCGGGATCGGGCCGTTCCGCTGGGCGGCTTTGTCGGGTGACCCCGAGGATATCTACAAGACCGATGCCAAGATGAAGGAGTTGTTCCCCGACAACGCACCGCTGCACCGCTGGCTGGATATGGCGCGCGAGCGCATCGCCTTTCAGGGGTTGCCTGCACGGATCATGTGGATCGGGCTGGGGGATCGGCACCGCGCCGGGCTTGCCATCAACGAGATGGTGCGCAACGGCGAATTGAAAGCCCCTGTGGTGATTGGCCGGGACCACCTTGATTCCGGGTCTGTCGCCAGCCCCAACCGCGAAACCGAGGCGATGCTGGACGGATCGGATGCTGTATCTGACTGGCCGCTGCTGAATGCGCTGCTCAATTGTGCATCAGGTGCCACTTGGGTCAGCTTGCATCACGGCGGCGGGGTCGGAATGGGCTTTTCGCAGCATTCAGGCATGGTGATCTGCTGTGACGGGACCGAAGATGCGGATCGGCGGCTGGCCAATGTGCTGTGGAATGATCCGGCAACAGGCGTGATGCGTCATGCCGATGCGGGCTATGACATCGCGCTGGATTGCGCGCGCGAACACGGGCTGAACCTGCCGGGAATTTTGAAGGGTTAATATCTGCAACAAGCCGCGCCGGGCGGGTGATCAAGCCCGGCAACAGAAACGACCGAACACCAACAGAGGGAGTATTTCCATGAAAAGACGTGCATTTCTGACCACCGCAACGGTAGGTGCTGCGGCAGCATCGCTGGCCACGCCTGCCTTGTCGCAGAACATCCAGAACTGGCGGCTGGTCTCGGCCTGGCCGCGCAACCTGCCCGGACCGGGCATTGCCGCGCAGATGCTGGCAGACCGGATCACCACGCTGTCAGGTGGCCGTATCGAGGTAGAGCTGTTCGCCGCCGGAGAGATCGTGCCCGGCCCCGGCGTGTTTGACGCGGTGGGCGAAGGCACCGCCGAGATTTACCATGCGGTGCCCGCCTATTGGGGGTCGAAATCCAAGGGCATTTTGCTGTTCGGCTCGCAACCTCTGGGCCTGACCGCGAATGAGCAGCATGGCTGGATGCTGCATGGCGGCGGGCAGGACCTATATGACGAGATGTATGCCCGTTTCAACCTCAAGCCGTTCCTGTGCGGCAATTCCGGCCCGCAATGGGGTGGCTGGTTCCGCAATGAAATCAACACGCTGGACGACATTCGCGGGCTGAAATACCGCACAACCGGCCTGAATTCCGAGGTGATGTCCAAACTGGGCGTCGCGGTCGAGGCGATGTCCGGCCCTGCGATGTTTCAGGCGCTGCAATCAGGTGCGCTGGATGCGGGCGAGTTTATCGGCCCATGGTCGGATTCCGCGCTGGGTCTGCAACAGGTCGCGCCCTATTACTATGACAACGGCGTGGGCGAGCCTTCCTCGGCCGAGGAATGCGCGATCAACCTTGATGCGTGGAACGCGTTGGATGATGACCTGAAAGGCGCGGTGCAGATGGCGGCGGAAAGCCTCTATAACGTGGTGCATACCGAATATAACACCAAACACGCACTGGCCCTGCGCGAGCTGAAGGCATCCGGTACGCAAGTGCGCCAATGGCCCGAAGAGATCATCATCGCCATGGGCAATGCGATGGGCGAGGTGCTGGAAGAGATGCGCAATGACAGTGATGAGCTGGTGGCGCGCATCACCGAAAGCTTTATCGCCTACCGCGCGTTGATGGCTGAATATCAGCCCCATGCCGAGGCTGCGCAACTTGCTGCACGCAGCCTTGATTTCACCTACGCCCGCTGATCCGGGCCTTTCGGTCGGGCGGTCTGCGCCGCCCGGCCCTGACTGTGGAAGGGAATGACCAATGACGCGCCTGTCAGACGCATTGGACTGGATCAACCGGGCGGTTGGCGCGCTGGTCATGTGGTTTGCGCTGGCGATGGTGCTGGTGCAGTTTATGGCCGTGCTGATGCGCTATGTCTTTGGCTATTCGTCCATTTTCGTCAATGAGAGTGTTTTGTACCTGCATGCCTCGCTGTTCATGCTGGGGGCGGGTTACACGCTTTGGGCGCAGGGCCATGTACGGGTGGATATCTTCCACGCCACATTGTCGCCGCGCGGCAAGGCGATGGTGGATATTTTCGGCCATCTGTTCCTGTTGACCCCGGCGCTTTTGATGCTGATCTATTGGTCATGGCCGATGGTGCGGCGGTCCTGGTCGATCTATGAGGGGGCTATTTCGGTGGGCGGGGTGCCGGCCTCTTTCCTGCTCAAGTCACTGGTGCCGGCCTTTTGCATCTTGCTGCTGATCCAAGGGCTGTCGGCCCTGATCCGGGATGTTATCCGCCTGCGGAGGGCCGATGATGGCGCTTGATCTGTGGATGTTCGCCGCGCTGATCGTCTTTATCCTGATCGGCTATCCGGTGGCCTTTACCATCGCGGGCGTGGCCACGGGCTTTGCGCTGCTGGGCTGGTGGCTGGATGTGTTCTCGATCAATCTGATGGGGGCGCTGGGGCAACGCTTCTTTGCCATTATGACCAATCCGGTGCTGACCGCGATTCCGCTCTTTGTGCTGATGGGCGTGGTGCTGGAAAAATCCCGCATCGCCGAGGAATTACTGGAAACCATGGGCCGCCTGTTCGGCACGATGCGCGGTGGGCTGGGCGTGTCTGTGGTACTTGTGGGCACGCTTCTCGCGGCATCAACGGGGATTGTCGGGGCCACTGTGGTGGCGATGGGGATGATCGCCCTGCCCGCCATGCTGCGCAACGGCTATAACCCGCGGCTGGCGGCGGGCACGGTGTGCACCGCTGGCACCTTGGGGCAGATCATCCCGCCCTCGACCCTGCTGATCATTCTGGCCGAGGTCATGTCATCGGCCTTTCAACAAGCGCAGTTCCAGCAGGGGCGCTTCAGCATCGAAACCATTTCCGTGGGCCAGACATTCGCCGCAGCCTTGGTGCCGGGTCTGTTGCTGGTGGCGATCTATATCCTCTATATTCTGGCCCGCGCATGGCTGATCCCGTCTGATGCGCCCGCGATGCCGCCTTCGGCAGAACGGGTCAACATCACCGAGGTCATCGGCGCCATCGTGCCGCCTGTGTTGTTGATCGTCGCGGTGCTTGGCGCGATCCTTGGTGGCATCGCTTCCCCCAATGAGGCGGCCAGCGTAGGGGCTGTGGGGGCAATCCTGCTGGCGGGCTACCGTCAGGGCGCGCCGCGTTTGCTGATCCTTGCGGGGGCTGCGGCATTGCTGGCGCTGGCCATTGCGGCAGGGCTGGCCCCGGTGCGGTTGCAGCGGTCCGATACCGGGCTGGTGCAATATATCACGGCCGCGTTCTATGGCGGTTTGGGCCTGATCGGGATCGTGGCGATTGCGGCCGCCTTGCTGTCACTGGCACGCCAGAAGCTGATGAAACCGGCATTGACGCAAACCATGATCGTCACCGCGATGATCTTTGCGACGATCCTGATGGCGTCATTCTTCAGTCTGGTCTTTGTCGGCTTGGGCGGGGAACATCGCGTTGCGGCCATCCTTGAGGCGCTGCCGGGCGGGGCGACAGGCGCGCTGGTCTTTGCGATGCTATTCGTGTTCGTGCTGGGCTTTTTTCTGGATTTCGTGGAAATCTCCGTCATCCTGCTGCCGCTGCTGATCCCGCCGCTGATCCTGATGGGGCATGATCCGATCTGGCTGGCGGTGCTGATCGCGGTGAACCTGCAAACCAGCTTTCTGACGCCGCCTTTCGGGTTTTCGCTGTTCTACCTGCGCGGCGCGGCCCCGCCCGAGATTACGACCGGCATGATCTATCAGGGCGTTGTTCCCTATATCATGCTGCAGGTGCTGGCCATTGCGATGATCTGGCTGATCCCCTCCATCGCCACTTGGCTACCGCGCGCGGTCTTTTGAATGGCGGGGCTGGTTGCGTTACACTGGTTGCGTTACACTGGTTGCATTACACTGGTTGCGTTATACTGGCCCCCGCGCCGCCGCAACCGGACCGCTGGTTTCCAGCACTTCTTCTTCCACGCGTTGCCATAGCTCAAAGGCCATGGGGTTGCGCGTTTCCTCCAGAATATGGCCCACCAGCCCGATCGCACGGGCCATCACCCCGAAGCCGCGGATGATCTCCTGCGGAAAGCCGAATTCACAACAAATCGCACCAATGGCCCCCGTTGCATTGATCGGCAATACCTTGCCCGAGGCCACCTCTGCCTCTTGCTGGATTTTCTGCATCAGCGTGACATAGTCGCCAGACAGACCGTTTTGCGCCGCGATGTCGAACAGGCGCGGGGTGCGCGGATCAACGGGTTTATGCACCGGATGGCCCAACCCCGGCACGATCCGGCCCGCCGCGCGATGATCGGCCACGACTTGCTTTGCCAGCGCATCCAGATCAGTGCCCTTGCCGATCTGATCGGCGGGCAAAGCCGCATAAAGCATCCTTGCGGCCCCTTCCATGGAGCCGACAAACACCGTTCCCAAACCGCATAACCCCGCCGCCACAGCCGCCTGCAGCGATTCAGGCGCACCCATATAGGTCAGCCGCGCCACCAAAGCCGATGGCGTGATGCCATGTTCCACCAATGTCACCGCGATGGCGTTGAACACCACGGATTCCTGTTGCGTCGGCTTGCGCCCTGTCACCTGCATAAAGGCCATATCGCCCAGGTTCACATGGCCCAGAATCTCGGATGGCAGGTCCAGCCCATGCACCTGAATCCTGTCTGCCGTGCTCCAGCCGATATCCGAGGTGATCTTGTCCTTGCGTTTTGGCATTTTGGCCGCTCCCTATACCGGATCCCAGTTAAACACATCCGCCGACACATCCAGCGGCACAAAGCCAGCCCGCAGGGCGGGCATCGCATGTGCGGCAACCGTTTGTGGCGTCCAGCCCCCATCGCGGTGGACCGAGCGTATGGGGCGCGGCTGGCTTATCACGAATATCTCGTTGTTGCGGCTGGCAAAAATCTGGCCTGTCACATCGCGGGCCATGTCAGAGGCCAGATAGATCGCCAAAGGTGCAATCTTGGCGGGCTTCATCTCTTGCAGCTTGCGCACGCGTTCCGCCTGTTCGGGGCTGTCCACCTTGATCGAGGAGGTCATCCTGCTCCATGCAAACGGCGCGATGCAGTTGGAGGTGACGTTCCAGCGCTGCAAATCGAGGGCAATGGATTTCGACAAGGCCGCAATGCCCAGTTTCGCCGCCGCATAATTGGCCTGCGCCAGATTTCCGATCAAGCCGGATGTCGAGGTCATGTGGATCATCGCGCCGCTGTTTTGCGCGCGGAACTGATCCGCCGCCGCACGGCTGACATTGAATGTGCCATAAAGATGCACCTTCACCACCGCGTCAAAATCATCAAAGCTCATCTTGTGGAAGAAACTGTCGCGCAGGATACCGGCATTGTTGACCACCGCATCCAGCCTGCCAAAAGCCGCCACCGCATCAGCCACCATCTGTTGCGCCGCGTCAGGATCAGCGACATTGCCGGTATTGGCGATAGCCTGCCCGCCCATGGCCTTGATCTGCGCCACAACCGCCGCTGCCGCACCTGCTTCGGTCCGCTCTCCCTTCAGGCTGGCCCCCAGATCATTGACCACCACGGCGGCCCCCTGTTCTGCAGCCGCCAAGGCGATGTCGCGGCCAATGCCGCCTCCGGCCCCTGTCACCAGCATGACCTTTCCTGTCAGCATCCGTATCAGCCCCCTTGTTTCAACTGTTATCGCGGGCAACCAGCGTGGCCATGCCCTGCATCACCGCATGGCCGGGGTTAACCGGATAGATCGGGCCGGAAAACCCGGAATTGAGACAAAAATGCAAAGGCCGCCCGCCAATGCGCTCCGGGTCATCCGAGGCCCTGATCACCGCAGTGGACCGGAGCGCGAAAAACCCCTCCAGATTCGGGTGGGGCGCGCCGCTTTCATGTGTCATGCTGCTGTCATCCTGCTGCCTGATCCGCGCGTGCGGGGTGCTGCGCTTGCGCCGTTGTCCCTGCTTGTGGAGGTCGCCCAAAAACATTGGCTTCGATAAAGTCCCGCGCATCGCGCAAAGACAGCGCCGCATCATGCAGCCCTGCGGCATCCATCTGCCCGGATATGGCAATCGCGCTCAGCCCAAGGCGGGGCACATCGTCCAGATCCCGCACCACCACAGCGGCCATGCTCAGCCCAAAGAACAGGTTGCCGACATCAAAGGAAAACCCGTCTTTTGCCGCCTGCTGGACATCGTCCCAATAGGCATCAAATCCCGGCGGGTTCTGCCATCGCAGGGTTTCATAGGCCGCCTTCAATGTGGCGCGGTCAAGCCCCCTCTGGGCCGCAACGCAGCGCCCGATCGCGCCCACCAGATCCGGCAGGCGGGCGGCGGGGCGC
>JBLRWJ010000021.1:21839-31257 GCA_047921315.1 Rhodobacterales bacterium
CGCTCTGTCAGCATATGGCGGATCGCTTCCTGTGCGGCCTTGGCGCTGATATCACGATCAGGCCCCGCCGCCACAAGCGCCCCCAGCACAAGCGCCCCCAGCCCAAGCGCCGTTTCGATCAAGCCTGTCTGCTGCCCCTTGTCGATGATCCCGTGCGACACGCCCAAAGCGCGCGCTTTTCCCCCCGGTGTCCACATCCCTTTGACCGGCCCGCCCCCCATGTGCCGTGACAGATAGCTTGCAAACCGCGCCGGGCGCGATCACAGACCAGAGGGCGACATCGTCGAGAACAACTCGATGATCTGCATCATGATCGGCACCAGCACGATGATGAGGTTGACCGGAAACAGAAACCCCGCCATCGGAAACAGCATCTTGACCGGCAGGGAATTTGCCTTTTCCTCGGCCATCAGCATCCGCTTTTGCCGCATTTCCTTACTGAAAACCCGCAGCGTCTTGATCACGCTTGAGCCCAGTTCCAGCGACTGGCGGAACAGGACCGACAGGATGCGCGCCTCTTCCAGATGGATACGCTCTGCAAAATTGTTCAACGCCTCATGCATGGGGCGGCCTGCGCGCACCTCAAGCGAGATAATCGACAGGTGTTGCCCGAAACTTGGCTTGGTGACCAGAAATTCATGGGCAACCCGGTCAATCGCGGCTTCGATGCTCATGCCGGAATCCACACAGACCACCAACAGGTCCATGAATTCGGGAAACAATCTGCGATACAGAACCTCGTTCCGCTTGGCTTGCCGGTCAAGCAGCGCATTTGCCAGAATAAACACCACACCGGCCGCGATACCCGCAAAGATCAGCGCCATCGCAGAGGTCAGCGCGCCGGAAATGTTCACAAGAACATACCAGACAACCGCAAAGATCGCGATGGTCGCGGCAAGGCGGATCAGCACGAATGTCCGCTTGGCGTCGCGCGAGAAATACCCCGACCGGATCAGCCGCATCTCCAACCCTTCGGGATCATTGCGGCGCATCACATCATAGTAATGCCGGATATCGTCATTCTCGGATGAAAAAACCGCCTCGGCGCGCGCATCGCGGATCTGCTGCTCAACCGAGACAGAGTCGATGTTGCGCCTGATATCACGATTGCGCGTGATCGCATTGGCAATCGAAAAGATCAGCAGCAGCACGGCCACAAAAACCGCAACAAGGATCAGGGTATCATTCATGGCGCTTTGCCGCTCTTTCCAGATCAGAAGTCAAATTTCACCAGTTTATAAAGGATCAGGAGGCCGAAACTCATCAACACCGCGATCGACACAACAACCGTGGTGCCATGCCCGCTATCCCAGACCGGATCAAAATAGGTCGGCACCAAGGTGGATATCATCAGATACAGCAGCAGGGGAAAGGCGGCCATGATCATCGCGGTGATGCGCCCTTCGGCCGAGATAGCCCTGATCTTGTTGCGCAACATGGCACGGTCACGGATCATGCCGGACAGGTTTTCCAAGATCTCGGACAGGTTGCCGCCGGTGCTGCGCTGGACACTGACAGTGACCGCAAGCAGGTTCAACTCGTCCGCGCCGACCCTGTCCACCATGCGCAGCATCGCGTCATCCAGTTCCGAGCCAAAGGTCAACTGATCGCTCAGGATGCCAAACTCGCTTCCGATCGGGTCGGGCATTTCGCGCCCGACAAGCGCAATGGCCGATGTCAGCGGGTGGCCCGAATTCATGCTGCGCACGATGATATCCAGCGCATCGGGTAGCTGCGCCACAAATTTGGCCATCCGCCTTGCGCGGACACGCATGACCAGTAGCAAGATCACACCGGGGCCAATGGCCAGCGTCAACAGGATCTGCACGGCCAGATCATTGGACAGCCAAACCGCCAGTATCCAGGCCCCCAGCATGATGATCGCCGTATAAAGCACCCGGCGCGGCAGCGATATAACAAGGCCGGACTGGCGATAGAGCCGCGACACCCATTCAAGCGAAAACCGCCCGGACCGCCCTGCACCGCGATCATTCAGCAGGCTTTCATAAGTGCTGAACTGATCCGCGCCGCCCTTGAGCCGCTCCATGCGCAGATTGATTTCACGGTTGACACTGCGCGCCCCGAACAGACGGCGCAAAAGCGCCTCGCTCAGCAGCAGAACCGCGCCGAAGATAAAGCCATATATGACGATGATGGACATATGACCCCGTCAATGCTTGGTGGTCGGGTCAAAGATGCTCATATCCACCTTCAAACCGATTGTGCTGATCTCTGTCAGGAAACGCGGGCGAATACCTGTTGAGCGGAACTCGCCCATGACGCGGCCATCTTCGTCCACTCCGGTGCGGTTATACTTCATGATGTCCTGAAGCTGCACCACATCGCCCTCCATCCCTGTCAGTTCTGAAATGGCCGTCACGCGGCGCGTGCCATCGCGCATGCGGGAGAGCTGGATAATCACCTGAATGGCCGATGCGATCTGCGAGCGGATGCTGATCTGCGTCATCGGCATCCCCGCCATGCCGACCATCTGTTCCATCCGGCTAAGCGCATCACGCGGGTTGTTGGCGTGGATCGTGGACATGGACCCTTCATGGCCGGTGTTCATGGCCTGCAGCATGTCAAACGCCTCGCCGCCGCGCACCTCGCCGATGATGATCCGGTCAGGCCGCATCCGCAGGGCGTTCTTGACCAGATCGCGCTGCAGGATCTCATTGCGCCCGTCCATCGTGGGGGGGCGGGTTTCAAGCCGGACAACATGGGGCTGCTGCATCTGCAATTCCGCCGCATCCTCGATTGTGACAAGGCGTTCATCATGCGGAATGAAGGCGGACAAGGCGTTCAGCATCGTGGTTTTGCCCGACCCTGTCCCGCCCGAAACGATCATCGAAATCTTGCCCTCAACGGCTGCGGCCAACAGTTTGGCCATGCCAGCGGGCAAGGCGCCATTCTGCACAAGCGTTTCCAGTTGAAAGGGCCGTTTGGAGAATTTGCGGATAGACACCTGCGGACCATCAACCGCCACAGGCCGGATCGCCGCGTTCACGCGGGATCCATCCGCCAGACGCGCATCGACAAGGGGCGATGATTCATCAACCCTGCGCCCGACAGAGGCCACGATCTTGTTGATGATCCTCAGAAGGTGCTGCTCGTCCTTGAACCTGACATCCGTGCGCTTCAAGCGGCCTGCCCGCTCGATATAGACGGTTTTTGGCCCGACAATCAGGATGTCGGAAATCGTATCATCCTTCAGCAGCGGCTCTATCGGGCCAAGGCCCAGCATCTCATCGCCAAGATCGGAAATCAGGCTGTCCAGTTCCTTGGCATTCAGCGGCAGGTTCTGCGCCTTGACGTAATCGCGCACCAGCGGGCGCAACTCGTTGTGAAGCTGCTCATCCTCCATCTGGTCCAGCACGGCAAGGTTGATCTTATCCAGCAGGTAGCGATGCAGATTGACCCGCTCTGCCACCAGATCCGGCATCCCGCTGGCATCTGGCGACACGGCCCTTGCGGCTGGCTTGACCGTTGGGGCCGCAGCCGGATCAATGGTGACCCCATGGCTGGCCACATCGGAGCGCGCAGGGCCGGGCCTGTCCGACGCATTGGTTGGCTCCTCGCCTGTAGGCTTTCTGAAAAACCGACCTACCACCAGATTACCCCTTGTGTGCTATGCATCATTTGACAATGACCTTGGTTCCCACGGCGACCTTGTCGAACAATTCGATCACATCGGCATTGGTCAGACGGAAACAGCCAGATGTCTCATATCCGCCCACAGTTTCGGCACTGTTGGTGCCATGAATGCGGTAAAGCGTGTCGCGCCCGCCGCTGTACAGATAGATGGCCCGCGCCCCAAGCGGGTTATACGGCCCCGCTGGCACGAAACCCGGCAGCGACGGATCGCGCCGCCGCATCGCGGCAGGCGGGCGCCAGTCAGGCCATTGGGCTTTGCGCCCCACAACCGTCGTGCCGGTCCAGACAAATCCGTCACGGCCAATGCTGATATCATAGCGCGCTGCCTGATTATTGCCCAAAACCACATGCATGCTGCGGTCACTGTTCGATATGATGATCGTGCCGGGCTTTTCGCTACTGGCATAGGGCACAACCTGACGCGAGGTTGGCCCATGATCGCGCGGAACCCGCTTCAACTCGGCCATGGCCACATCCGGCATCAGGCCCAGCATGGCCAGACCTGACAGGATGAAACGGCGTGAAACATATCTGTTCATGCGGCAACCACCTTTTCTTCTATAATGACATTATTGGCGTATTTCGTCACCGCTTTGAGAAACTTGGATGACGCATTGACATCGCTCAGCGTAACACCGCGATCCATTGCCTCGGTCATCAGATCATGCTCATCGGGCAGGTAATCGAATGGCGTGTCACCAAAAAGCTGCTTGAGTTTGGCCTTGGGAATACGGTCCCCGCCAAACAGCTTGCGCTTGCGTTTGTTGATCAGCACGGTCACCGGCTTTTTGGCCCCCGGCAGATCGCGGATGGTTTCCAGCAGATCCATCGTATGCTTGATCGAGGCCAGATTCATCTCGCAGACAATCGTCACGGTATTCACGCCCGAGAGAACATCCTGCCGCCAGTCTGTCTCGTAATAGGGGATATCCAGAATTGTATGGGTATGCTGCACGGTCACCACATCCAGCATCCGCAGCACCAGTTCATAACAGTTCAGGCTGGTCACCACCTCGCGGCGCTTGAAGGAATAGACTACCATGCCGTGTTCATGCTTTTGCTGCAGCAAATTCACAAACTCGCTATCAATCCGGCTGGGGTTGGAAATGACGCTGTCCAGATTGAAACCCGATGTCAGATTCAACAGATAACCGCATGATCCGGTTGAAAAATCCAGATCAAACAGGGCCACAGACCCGTTGGATTTATCCTTGCCCATCTTCCGCGCAAGGATTTCGGACAAGGCAACTGCCACGGTCGTTGCCCCTGAACCGCCCGCCGCTGAAATCACGGCATGCACACGGGTGCTGGATTGCTTGGACGTGCGGATGCCGCTTTGGATCGAATTGAGGAATTCCCCAAACACAACCGGTTTGCGCAGCCAGTCATGCACCTTGAGCTTCAGCAGCTTGCGCACCTGCGCGTCATCCAGCGCCTCGGACACGACAACGATCGGCACGTCGCCGTAATGCCCCCGGATAGAGGACAGCATCTCAAGCTCATTGGCGCTGACACTGGAAAGATCGACCACGATAATATCGGGCGTATAGGCCCCCGGCGCGCGCATCATCACGTCAAATGTTGTCACTTCACGCTGGAAGTGGGACATCTTTTCGATCAGTTCCGCAATGGTCGAGAATTCGGGCTGGCCCGTATCAAGGACCAGCACCGTATTCTTGCGCATCTTGGTACGCATCGGAAGGATATCATTTTCAATCATGTTCATATCGTATTCGACAAATCTTCGCTGGTGATGGTCACAGGATGTGCAGGAATTTCGATATTGTTCAGGCCAATAAGCGCGCCCAGAAAAAAGAAGTTGAAATTCAGGTTGCGGGTTTCGACGGTGATCGACACGACAGGCCCACTGGGGCGCCCGACATAGCCCAGACCCGTGCGGTAATAGGTCACCCGGATATTTTCAGGCCGGATCAACCCGTTAAGATCACACATGCCCAATCGCCCAGGATTGGGTGCGCCGGCATCACAAACCCCGTCAGTGCCAAAGATCAGGCGGTTCATTCCATCGGCATTCAAAGCCCCCCCCAAATTACAACCGTCTGACGTGCAAACCACTGGTGGGATTTCCGTTATAATTGGCCCGCCCTCGGTGGCCCCGTAATCGGACTCGAAGTAATCGATCAAATCTGTTGCCAGCGGATCGGACACCGCCAGCAACCGCGATCCGTATTGCATGGCTTTGACCGTCTGGTTCCACTGCACCATGGCGACGCCAAATTCGATAAAGGTCGCAAAAGTCAGCAGAATGATCGGAAAAACGATCAACCCCTCGACAAGGCTCGCCCCATCCTCATTGCGGCGAAAGAATGTCGCACGCCTTACCATCCGATATACCTTTGCTGATGGGTGTAGCTGAAATCGAACGCATCGATCTGGATCAGACGCATTAACGGCGAGCCGGTATAGGTATGCGTGCCCGTCACCGTCACCATATCATCACGCGTAGGGCTGCTGGGTGGCAAAACCGGCGTGATCTCCAATGCCGCAGGATCGGTCCACCCGGCAATTCTGGGCGCGCCGGTCCCCATCGGGTTTCCATAGAACGCCAGATTGCGCGCAATCTGCTGCGTGCAGGTATTGAACGGCTCAATCCCGCGGCACCGCGCCCAGTAGCGCGCCGTGTCACGCACGGCGACTTGCACCTGATGGCGCTGCCAGAACACATTGCCGAATTCCAGAATACCCACGGCGAAAATTGTGACCACAGGCACAACGATCAGGGTCTCGGTCAAAATGGCACCCTCGGTGGCTGGAACAAACTCCCGCACCTTGCGTAATGCCCGTCTGATCATCCCGTCAGTCATCTGCAATCGCCTATCCTACATCTATACCTTCACCCGGCGGCTGGCCGGATGCCCAACGTCAAACTGTCACACCGTATCCGTGTCCATCTGTCAGGATCAGCGCAGGCGCTGACCCTGTTTGCAGCCTAGTTCCGCATGATGATGGTCGTGTTCGCTGCCGCGGACGGGAACGGGTCAATCGTGTGGATCGCGGTGTTCGCCTCTGGCGCGTTGCCCACGCCAAAGGTCACCGAGTCACGATGGTTCAAATAATCGGCGCAACCGGCAAGACCGCCAAGCAACAGCATTCCGGCCATCAGGCTCTTGCGGCCCGGCATCTTACTTCTTTTTGACAAGCGCATCGTCAAACTCCAGATCAATCATGTGTCCGTAGGGGCCGACGACACCGGCACCGTCAACAAAAGACCGGATCATGTCTTTGTTGACCTCAAGCATACCCAGCAAAAACAATTCCACGTCGTTCGACGATCTGCTTCCCGCCAAAGGCGAGGCCAGCGTTTCGTTCTGAGAGGCCGGACGCACCAGACGCGGTGTCACAAGGATCACAAGGTCGGTCTCTTTCTTCTGAAACGCGGTGGAACGGAAGAGCGCGCCCAGAACCGGCACCTGCCCGATCCATGGAACCTGCTGCACGTTGCGCTCGTTATCGACCTGCAGCAAACCGGCGATGGCAAAGCTTTGCCCGTCGCGCAATGTCACCGTTGTGTCAGCCTTGCGCGAGATGAAAGCAGGCTGGCCGTTGACGGTGACCGATGTGTCAATGTCGCTCACCTCTGGCCGGATCTCAAGGCTGATCAGCGAATTGTCCAGAACCACGGGGCGAAAGTTCAACCGCACACCGTATTCACGATAATCGGTGCCTGTCCCGATCGGCACGCCATCGGCATTCAGGGCGGTCGTCTGGATCGGCACTTCGCCACCGACAACAAAATTCGCCTCAACCCCGTTTGATGTCACCAGCGTGGGGTTGGCCAGCCTGCGCGCAAGCCCTTTGGTTTCCAACGCATTGATCACAAGATCAATATCAGCACCGGCACCGGCCAGAAGATTGCCCACGAAACTGCCGAACGGAACGCTGGAGCTTGTAATCCCCGTATTGGTGCGGTTGCTGGACAGCTCTACCCCCAATTCGCGCCCGGCGCGGCGGCTGACCTCCAATATCCGCACGTCAAGCTGCACCTGCTGCGGATCAGTGACCCGCACCGCATTCAGAACCGGCTGGTCGCTGAACTGCTCGGCCAATTCGATCACCCGCGCCAAAGACGGGCCATCGCGCACATCCCCAGAAACGCGCACGCGCCCGTTGACATTGGCAACCGCGACATTGGCATTGGGAACGGCACGGTTGATCGCCTGTTGCAGATCATTCAGATCAACCCGCACATTCAGGATCATAACGCCCAGCAATTCCTTATTCGGACCAAAGAAAGATACATTCGTGGCCCCAGTATTGTTCGCCTGCAAGTAGACAGAGCTGTTTGTCAGCGGGAACACATCCGCGACACTGGAATTACCCACCACGATATCGGTAAACGGGCGATCCGTCCGCACGGTCAGCGTAAAGCCCGGCTTCATCAGGATCGGCTCCATCACGTTGCCATTGCCCAAGGATACCATCCGCTCTTGCGCGTGCAGAACACCCGGAAGGGCCGCCAGCGCCAGACACAAAACCAAGGCGGGCAAGGCGCGTATCCACTGCCCTGCCCCTCCCTGCCGTGAGTGTATATATCTCTTTATTAACCTGCTCATCTTTTGTCCTGCTCCGATGTTGCGGCGTCTTGTGACGCTCTTCATGCCTCTGCGGTGAAAAACCGCGGACATCATTCGTCCACGGCCCCGTCTGTTCCGACGGTATATTCCTGGCGCTGCCCGTTGCGGGCCACGCCGATGGTGACAAAGCTGGGCACCACAGGCTCAGGCTCTACCACGCGCTCCACGATCACTTCTCTTTCGATAATCTGCGGCTCTACCGTGCGGGCCGCTGTCAGGTTCTCCTCGACCGAGGCCAGACGCCCTGTCACATCTGTTCCCATATTGCGGATCATCTCTTCCAAGGCGGCAAGACGGGCGGTCTGTTCGGCAATCTGCCGCTCCTGCGCCACACGCTCGGCTTCTTCGGCAGCCTCCTGCGCTGCGGTCAGTGCTTCTGACGCGGCGGTGACATTCAGCGCGCTGATCGTCATGCGGCTTGGCTCTTCCACCTCCACACCCACAACATTGCGCAGGGCAAGGGACAAGGTGCCGATGGTCGCGCCCAGCGTCAGCTTTTGCGCCTCCTCGGTCGTGACCTCGAATGTCACGGTGCGCACCACGCTGGGTTGATCGCGGGTATCATCGGCTGTCTGGTCGATGGCAACAACGCGCACACCCTGCAGCAGCACATCAACAAACGCATTGGAGCGGTCATTGCCCATGGTGCGCGTCAGCATCACGTCAACACGATCCCCCGGCAGCACAAACCCGGCCACACCCAGAACATCGTTCACACCGATCGAAACGGCTTTCATCCCGGGCGAGATCGCGGTGGACAGTTTGGCGCGCTGCCCCGGATTGGTGACTTTGGCTGACAGAACAGGCTCCCCCCGCTCCATCGAGGACAGAACAAACCGCGCAGTCTCATCGGTTGCGCCTGCCAGATCGCTGATGGCTGTATACGCGCCTTGCGGTAGCGTATCGCTGGCCCAAGGGATCAGTTCCAGCTTTTCCGCTGTGACCCGCTCGCCAAAGCGCATGGAATTGCGCGCCACAACGATCACATTTTGCGGCTCTCCGCGCACCACGCGGGCGGATTGTTCAAACTGCTGACGCTGGCCCTCCAGATAGGTCTGTGTCCCAAAGACAGCAGCCACAGCCAGCAAAAGTGCAATTGCAATACTCAGAAAAGTGGATGCCCGCATGGGAAATGGTCCTATCGCTCTGCCTGTCCGGTACAATTCCAA
>JBLRWJ010000022.1:0-30776 GCA_047921315.1 Rhodobacterales bacterium
ATTCGTAATGATGGGGTCGGGGGTTCGAGTCCCTTCAGCGGCACCATTAAATTCAAGTAAAATCGTGTTTTTAATGGATAAATTGGCGTAAGGATTTTCCTGTATCCCCCTAATTATACACCCTTTCAGCGTTGCTAAAGGCTTCCGCCCGAGCCGTGAAGGCTTCCACCGCCCATCAGGTGCGCCCATCCGGTCGGGGTCAGGTCCATTGCGCTCGCCATTGTCATTGGACCAATGGCGGACAAGGCTCGCCATCAAGACGGGCAACACATCTTTCCGTTTCGCCCAAAGCAAATCTCGAACAAAACCCTGAACCAGAAAAAGCAAAGCCCACAGGCGAGCGGCCTTCATATAGCAGGCTCGTCTGTGAGCTTTGCTCCCCCTCAGGTGGGTCAGTTTTGAATGCAGATTGACACCCTTGACCGCTGGTTCGGTTTTCCCACGGTGCTGTTCAGCGTTGTGGTGCCTGCGGCCATTCTTGTTGTGGCCCTGTGTCTTTGTCAAAGGCCTGTGCGAGTAGCGCGATGCCTGGCCGTTTCTGGCTGTGATCGCCCTGTTTGTTTTATCTTTCATCGGGCTGGGGATCAGTTTCTTCCCCTCTATGGTGCCACCGTCACTGGCGATCTGGGATGTCGCGGCGCCTGATGAAAGCCTGTGGTTCCTGCTGGCCGGTGCGCTGGTGCTGGTGCCGATGATCCTTGCCTGTACCGGCTATGCCTGTTGGGCGTTCCGCGGCAAGGTTGATCCGGCCGGGGGGTCTCACTGATGCCCCCCGCTTTGCGGAACATGCTGTGGTTCATCGCGCTATGGTTGGGCGGGGTGATCGCGCTGACCATTGTCGCATTGATCATCCGCGCGATCATCTTCTGACAACCTACCCAGTCGCTGGATACCCTAAAGCTAGGGCTTGATTTTGCGCAGGATGACATTGGTCTGCGCACTGGCAACCGCCGGTATACGAAACAGGAACTGTTCCAGAAGATCATTATAGGCGTCAATATCCTTGCAAACGACATGCAGGTGGTAATCAGACTGTCCCGTTGTTGCATAGCACGCGCGCACTTCAGGGCGGTTCCGGACGGCGCGGATGAAAGCATCCAACTGATCGGGATCGTGGCGTGTCAGGTGGACATGGACAATTGCGCTGAACTTGAGGCCCTGCTGGGCATCATCCAGTGCAACGGTGTAGTGACGGATCACGCCACGGTCCTCAAGTGCCTTCACCCGACGCCAGCAAGAGGATGCAGACAACCCGATCCGTTCAGCAAGATCGACATTCGAGATGCGGCTGTCATCTTGCAATGCGGTGAGAATGCGTTGATCTGTTGAATCCAAATCTGACATGACTGTTCATTTTTGCTGTATAATATAAAGTATCATTTCATAAAATGCGGTTTTTGACAACAAGTCTGACCAATAATTCCAGAGGTTCTGTGCGATCCTGTGGTTACCATCAGGAGATTGCCAATGACCACGCAGAACAGCCGTTTTGACACATATCAGCTTGATGATCGCTACAGCCGGACAGAGGGCCGTGTTTATCTGACTGGCACACAGGCGTTGACGCGGATCATGTTTGATCAGGCGCGCCGTGATCGTATGGCGGGGCATAAGACGGCTGGCTTTGTCTCGGGCTATCGCGGGTCGCCACTTGGCGCGTTGGATATGGAACTCTGGCGCCAGCGCAGGCGGTTGGAGCAGAACCGGATCGAGTTTCTGCCTGCGGTGAACGAGGATCTGGGCGCAACTGCCGTTCTGGGCGCGCAGCAGGCTGTTCTGGACCCGGCTTGCGATGTCGAAGGCGTGTTTTCCATGTGGTACGGGAAAGGCCCCGGTGTTGACCGGTCCGGTGACGCGCTCAAACATGGCAATGCTTATGGATCATCGCCTATGGGGGGTGTTCTGGTTGTTGCCGGGGATGATCACGGCTGCGTTTCGTCCTCTATGCCGCATCAGTCTGATGTGGCCTTTATGGCGTGGTTCATGCCAACGCTGAACCCTGCCAGCATCGCGGAATATCTGGAATTTGGCGCCTACGGGTTTGCGCTGTCGCGGTTCAGCGGCACTTGGGTCGGGTTCAAGGCGATCTCGGAAACGGTGGAAGCGGCGCAATCTATCGCATTGCCGAAAGATCGCGTGTTCAGGCAGCCGGATTTTACCGCGCCACCCGGCGGGCTGCACGTGCGCCGCTCCGACATGCCCAGCCCCGAAATCGAGACGCGGATCGGCGCAAAGCTGGAGGCGGTTGAAGCCTTTGTCGAGGCGAACCCGATTGACCGGCACATCTATGATATTGATGACGCGCGTTTCGGGATTGTGACCACGGGCAAGGCCCATCTGGACCTGATGGAGGCGTTGCGCCTTCTGGGGCTGGATGAGGCGGCGTGCCGTCGTCTGGGGATCGATATCTACAAGGTCGGCATGGTCTGGCCCTTGGCGCGGCGCGATGCGCTGGCCTTTGTGAAAGACAAGGAAGAGGTGCTTGTTGTCGAGGAAAAGCGCGGCATCATCGAAAGCCAGTTCAAGGAATATTTCTACGATTGGCCGGGTGACAAGCCCCGCAAGATGGTTGGCAAGCATCGTGCAGCGGGTGATCCGCTTATCCCTTGGACGGGGGAATTGACGCCACTGATGCTGGTGCCGGTTGTCGCGGAGCGGCTGGAACGGTTCTTTCCCGAAGAAGGGCTGGTGGCGAAGGCGCGTGCGCTGACGGCAACCCCCGCCCCGATCCTGTCTGTGTCCGGCGCCACGCGCACGCCCTATTTCTGCTCAGGCTGCCCGCATAACACCTCTACGAAACTGCCTGAAGGCAGCATGGCCGCCAGTGGTATCGGATGCCATGTCATGGCTGGCTGGATGGATCGTAACACGATTGGCTATGCGCAGATGGGCGGTGAAGGTGTGCCTTGGGCGGCAGGGTCGCGTTTTTCCGGCAAGCGGCATATTTTCCAGAACCTTGGTGAGGGGACGTGGTATCACTCCGGCTCTTTGGCGATACGTCAGGCCGTGGCGGCGCAGGCGAATATTACCTATAAAATCCTCTATAACGATGCTGTGGCGATGACGGGCGGTCAGCCCGTGGATGGGCCGGTCAGCCCTGCGGCCATCGCGCAAAGCTGCCGGGCCAAAGGGGTAGAGCGGATCGCGCTTGTCTCGGATGATATCGGCAAATTCAGACGCGGTGATTTCCCTGTTGGCACCAGCTTTCATGATCGCGCTGATCTTGATCCGGTGCAGCGAGAGCTGCGCGAGGTCAAGGGCGTATCTGTCCTGATCTATGAGCAGACTTGCGCCACGGAAAAACGGCGCCGCCGCAAACGCGGCAAGATGAAAGACCCGGCGCGGCATGTCATGATCAACCCGCTGGTCTGCGAAGGCTGCGGCGATTGCTCGCTTGAATCCAACTGCCTGAGCGTGGAGCCGCGCGAGACAGAGCTTGGCCGCAAGCGCAAGATCAACCTGTCAAGTTGCAACAAGGATTTCTCCTGCCTCAACGGGTTTTGCCCCAGTTTTGTAACGATTGAAGGCGGCCAGCGCCGCAAGCCCAACCCTGCGGGATTGGACATGCCAGCCATGATGAAAGATGTGCCAAATCCCATAACGGCTGATCTGAACCAGCCTTACAACCTGTTGGTGGCAGGTGTGGGCGGCACCGGCGTTGTGACGATTGGCGCGCTGATTACGATGGCCGCACATCTGGAGGGCAAGGGCGCCAGCGTTCTTGATTTCACGGGTTTTGCGCAGAAATTCGGGACGGTGCTGGGCTATGTCCGGATCGGCGCTACCCCGCAAGCGATCCATCAGGTGCGCATTGAGGTGGGTGCTGCCGATGCGGTGATTGGCTGCGATGCGGTTGTATGCTCTGCGCCCAAAGCCTCGGCGCATTATCGCAAGGGCACATCCGTGGTCTTGAACCGTGCAGAAATGCCGACAGGGGATCTGGTGCTGCACCGCGATGCTGATCTGCGGATTGACACACGCGAGCAGGTGATCCGTCAGGCCGTTGGTGCGGATAACGTGCTGGCCTTTGATGCCAACATCACGGCAGAGCGTTTGATGGGCGATGCGGTCTTTGCCAATATGATGCTGTTGGGCGCTGCGTTTCAGCAAGGTTTGGTCCCAGTGAGCGCGCTTGCCTTGAAACAGGCCATTTTGCTGAACGGCGTTGCTGTCGAGAAGAATGGCACCGCCTTTGATCTGGGGCGGGTGATGGCGGCACAGCCGCAGATTCTGGCCGATCTGCTGCAAGACCAACCAAAAAGCCCGGACACCTTGGAGGCGGTAATCGCCCATCGCGCCGCTTTCCTGTCAGGCTATCAGGACGCGGCTTATGCCAAACGGTTTACGGACCGCATCGCGCAACTGCGCAAAGATCTGCCCGGTGCCGGGGATGAGGTGATTTTGGCCGCGGCAAAGTCACTTTTCCGGCTGATGGCCTATAAGGATGAATACGAGGTTGCCCGCCTGCATACCGAAGGCAGCTTTGAGGCCGAACTGGCCGCAACGTTCGAGGGTGACTACACCGTCAAATACCACCTTGCGCCGCCACTTTTGCCATTGGGGCAGGATGCGCGCGGGCGACCGAACAAGCGTAGCTTTGGCCCCTGGATGCGGCCCGCCTTCAAAATTCTGGCCCGCATGAAGGGCTTGCGCGGCAAGTCGATTGATCCCTTTTCCTATTCGGCAGATCGCAAGCTGGACCGCCGGTTATTGCAGTGGTTTGATGGGGTCATGACCCATGTCGCGCAGCGTTTTGACCCGGAAAACCCGGATGAGGCGCTGGCCCTGCTCAGCGCGCCCCAAGAGATCAGGGGCTATGGCCCGGTGCGTCATGCTGCGGCGAACAAGGTGATGGCGCAGGTCGCAAAGACCATGGCGTGATCAGGCGCGGAACCTGTCCAGCCAGACCAGCCCGTTTAAGGTGCCAGCGCGGGGTTTGTATTCCGCGCCGATAGGGTCAGAATAGCCGAGGCTGGCAAGATGGCGCATCAGCCACGGGTAACCGACCTCTCCCTGATCAGGCTCACCCCGGTCCGGGACAGCGGCGATCTGGATATGGCCGATGATGGGCAACAGCTTTTGCAGATGCGTTGCCAGATCACCCTGCATGATCTGCATATGGTAGCAATCAAACATCAGCCGCAGATTGGGTTGCCCAAGATCTGCGATGATCTGCGCGGCATGATCGGTGCGCGACAGATGGTAATCCGGCACATCGCGGGTGTTTATCGGCTCGATCAGGATGGTGATGCCATGCGGTGCGGCCAGTTGACAGGCATAGGTCAGATTGGCGCGAAAGGTCGCCTCGGCCGCTGCCCCGCCATCCGTGCGGCCTGCCATGACATGCACGGCTTTTGTGCCTGTTGCCACGGCATAGTCAATCGCTTGGGCAATCGCGCTGCGCGCCTCATCCTCGCGTCCGGTCAGTGCGGCAAGGCCAAAGTCACCGGCGGCCTTGTCCCCCGGAACTGTGTTGAGGCCAAGCATTGTCAGGCCCGTTTCATACAATGCGGCTGCGACCTCTGCGGCGGGAATGTCATAGGGAAAATGACATTCCACAGCATCAAACCCGGCTTTCTTGGCAGCATGGATCGCTTGCGGCAGGGGCATATCGGTGAACAAAAAGCCCAGATTGGCAGAATAGCGCATCAGTCCCACTCCAGATCAAATTTCTGCACCAAGGCGCTGATTTGCGCCTCATTCAGTGCGCGGGGCGATTGGCCGCGCAGCAGCAAGGCAAGCTTTGCGGTCTCTTCCAGTTCTTCCATCGCAAAAACAGCCGCTTCAAGATCTTTGGCCGCGACGACCGGCCCATGATTGGCCAGCAAAACGGCAGATCGTTTACCGCCAAGGCTGCGCAAGGCATCGCCCATCGCGGCGTCGCCGGGCAGAAAGAAGGGCAGCAGCGCCACCTTGCCCACCCGCATCACCGCATAAGGGGTCAGCGGTGGTAGCGCATTATCGGGGTCAGTCTCGGGCAGCATCGACAGGGCAACCGAATGCGTGGAATGCAGATGCACCACGGCACCCGCAGATTTGCGGGTCTCGTAAAAGGCGGCATGCAGCGGCATTTCCTTGGTCGGTGCATCACCGGCAATATGGGTGCCCTTTGCATCAAACCGCGACAATCGCGCAGGATCAAGGCGCCCCATGCTGACGCCGGTTGGGGTGACCAGCAGCCCGCCATCTTCGGTGCGCACCGAAATATTGCCCGAGGCGCCCCCCGTCAGCCCGCGGTTGAACATGGACGCGGCCCAGAAACAGATATCCTCGCGCAGCTTTGCCTCGGTCATGTGGGGGGGCTTTCCATCATTGCGGCGGCGCGGGCAAAGAAATCCAAGCCACCGAAATTGCCGGATTTAAGCGCCAGAACCAGCGTATCCGAGGCGCGGATCATCGGCACACCGGGGTCGATCTCCGGGCCGATCTCCAGTGCCGCAAGGCCCAGCCCCTCAACCACAGCGCCAGAGGTTTCGCCCCCCGCGCTGATCAACCGGGTCACACCACCGGCCACCAAAGCGCGGGCCAGATCAGCAAAAAGCGCCTCGATCCGCGTGGCCACGACATCTTTGCCGAACCGGTTTTGCGCGTCAGCGACCGCTGCGGGATCAGCCGATGTATAGATCAGGGGCAGACCATCTTGCGCCAGCGCCCAATCGGCCAGCGCTTGCGCAGTGACCGCGCCTGACATGACATCATCGGCTGACACCTCCCTGCAGGGATGCGTTTTGGCATGAAGCGCCACCTGCCCCCGTGTCGCGGTAGAGCATGAGCCTGACAGAATGGCCGCAGCACCGCTTTGGCCCCGCCATATGCCTGCGGCCTTGGCCAGCAGTCCCTTGGCGCTGAAATTTGCAGGCAGGCCCATGGCGATCCCCGATCCGCCCGTGATCAAGGGAAGATCGGTAGCGGCCTGACCCAGCGTGATCAAGTCATCATCGGTTATGGCATCGGCCACCAACAGACGGTGCCCTGCGGCATCTTCGGTTTGCATACGGGTGCGAATGCTGTCTTGCCCCTGCATCACCACCTGCGCAGGGATATGCCCCACACTGCCCTTGATCTGATGACCCAGCCAGCGCCGGATATCTGGATCAGTCATTGGGGTCAGGGGATGGTTCTGCATGCCGCTTTCGTTCAGAAGGTGGTCCGCCACGAACAAATGGCCCTGATAGATCGAGCGTCCGGCCGCTGGAAATGCGGGGCAGACCAGCACATGACGCGCACCCAAGGCATCGGCCAATGCTTCGGCCACGGGGCCGATATTCCCCTCATGCGTGGAATCAAAGGTAGAGCAGTATTTGAACAGAAACTGCGTGCAGCCCTGTGCGCGCAGCCAGTCCAGCGCCGCAAGCGATAGTTTGACCGCCTCATTCACCGGAATGGAGCGGGATTTGAGGGCGACAATCCCGGCTTCGACCTCGGGCGCGGCGGGCTGATCGGGCACGCCCACATATTGTGTCACGCGCATGCCCGCCTTGGTCAGGGTGTTGCCCAGATCGGATGAGCCGGTGAAATCATCGCCGATACAGCCCAGCAGCATCACGCATCCCCCGGTAGTTTCAGACCGGCACGTGATGCCACCAGTTTTGTGATGGATGCGTCATCCTCATGGCCCAACCCGGCCTCAGCGGCAGCGCGATATTGCGCCAATGCGGTTTCGGTGAGCGGTAAGGGCAGGTTTGCATCTGCGGCGATATCCGTCACGATGCCAAGATCCTTGGGCCAGATATTGATGGATGAACGCGGGGTATAATCCGCCTCAATCACGTGGGGCGCACGGTTTTCAAACATCCATGAGGTGCCAGCGGATACTTTGATCACCTCAAGCACGCGGCGCAGGTCAAGGCCCTGTGAGGTGGCAAAGCCCAACGCCTCACCCATCGCGGCGATATGCACGCCCGCCAAAAGCTGGTTGACCGCCTTCATCGCAGATCCTGGCCCGGCATGATCCCCCAGGTGATGCACTGTTTGCGCCATGGCGGATAATGCTTCGGCTGCACCATCAAAGGCGGCGGGCGTGCCCGATGCCATCACAGACAATGCGCCCTCAGCGGCGCGCGCCGCACCGCCCGAGATCGGCGCATCAAGATAGTGCAACCCGCGCGCTTGGGCCTCAGCCTCCATCGCTTTTGCAAAATCAGGGGCCACTGTCGCGCAAGACAGGATCGTGCCGCCCGGCTTGACATGCGCGGCCCAACCCTCTGGTCCGAACAAAGCCTGCTCCGTTTGTGCGGCGTTCAGGACCACGCAGACCAAGGCATCGGCTTGCGGTGCCGCGCGTGTCAATGCCTGCCCTCCGGCGTCTTCCAGTTTGGCGATCTGGGCCGCGTTCAGATCCAGCCCATGCACCGCGTGCCCTGCGCGCAGCAATGACAGCGCCATACCCAGCCCCATCGAACCCAAACCGATTACATGCACAACAGCCATTGTCATTTCCCGAAAATAAATTCGACCGGCCACATCGTGATGGCGGGTACATAGGTTATGATCATCAGCGCGCCGAACACTGTCAGAACGAACCAGATCAGTTGCGGAATGATTTTTTCCACGGGCATCCGCGCCACTGCGGCAGCAGCAAACAGGTTCACACCCAGCGGCGGCGTTATCATCCCAAGGGCCAGATTGACCACGATGATCAGGCCAAAATGCACCGGATCAACCCCGTAGGCCACGGCAATCGGGGCAAGGATCGGCGCCAGCACAAGAATGGCGGCGGATGTTTCGATGAACATGCCCACGATCAGCAACAGAACATTCACAGCCAGCAGAAAGGCGATGCGGCTTTCAAACATGTCCTTGAACCAAGCGGCAATTTCATTCGGCAGACCAGAGCGGGTGATCAGGAAGGAAAACAACGCTGCTGCCGAGATGATGATCATGATGGCAGAGGTAGAAATAACCGTTTGCTTCAGGATATCCGGCAGATGGCTGAATTTAAGCTCGCGGTAGAAAAGCATCCCCACGATCAGGGCGGTTGCAACGGCGGCGGCGCTGGCCTCGGTCGGGGTGAAGATACCTGAATAGATACCGCCAAGGATGACGACAGGCACCAGCAGGGCAGGGGTGGCTGCATAAGCGGCGCGCGCGATGCTGGAGCGTGCTTCACCATCGTTCTTGCCGATGCCGCGCACATGGCAGATCACCAGAACCAGCACCATCAGCGAGGTGGCCACCAAAAGACCGGGCCCAAGCCCCGCCACAAACAGCCGCCCGATCGAGGTATCTGTTGACACGCCATAAAGGATCAGGGGGATTGAAGGCGGGATGAGCACACCCAGTTCAGCCGAGCTTGCCTGAATCGAGGCGGCCAGCGGTTTGGGATAGCCGTGCTTGACCATCGCGGGGATCAGGATGGCCCCGATGGCAAAGGTGGTTGCCACGCTGGAGCCGGAAACAGACGCGAACATCATGCAGGTCAAGACGCAGGAACAGGCCAATCCGCCCTGAATGCCCCCGACCATTGATTTTGCCAGCTCAACCAGACGGTGCGAGATGCCGCCCGCCGACATCAGATTACCCGCAAGGATGAAAAGCGGGATCGCCATCAACGGGAAACTGTCAATGCCGGTGAACATGCGTTGCGCCACGAGCAAAAGCGGCAAGCGGCCCTGAACCTCGATCCCGATGACCGAGGCAAGGCCGATCGCAACGGCAATCGGCACGCCAAGCAAAAAGAGGATGGCAAGAGAAAGACCCAGTGCGGCGTTCATTCCACCAACTCCTTTTTGCCGTGGCTCGAGGTCCATTCCCCTTGAAAGCCACGGATCATGCAGCCAAGAATGGCGATAATGATGAACACCGAACCCACGGGAAGCGCCGCGTAAACCCAAGCGATAGAGATATCGAGCGCGGCCAGTTTCTGCCGGGCAACGCGTTCAGACATCGCCCATCCCTGCCAGAACAGGATAGAGAAAAACATCACCGACATTGCATTTGAAATCATGTAAAGCGTCAGCCCGATCTTGGGCGGCAGCGATTGCTGGATCACTTCCACAGCGATCATGGACCCATGGCGGAACGCAACGGCAACGCCCAGAAAGACAGACCAGATCATCGCGGATCGCGTGATAACCTCGGACCATGTTGACGGGTTGCCAAAAACGAAACGGGTAATCACCTGATAAAGCGCCAGTGACGCCGCGATCACAAGAAACGCAATCGACAGGCGCAAAGCCAATCCGGTGCTGAAATCTTCAAATTTCAGAAAAGCGCGCATCCTGACCTCCGCCTGAGCTGATAAAAAACCGGCGCAGGATAACTGCGCCGGTTCGTCACATTACACCGGGATTATTCGACCGCTTTGATGCGATCAACCATTTCGGTTCCATACTGATCCGTATAGACAGAATAGGATGCCTCGGCCAAAGCAGCAAAAGGTGCTTTGTCGATATCGGTGATGACTTCCATGCCGTTTTCCAGCAGCAGGGCAACGCCAGCTTCCTCAAGGCGGTTCACCTCGGCGCGGGTGGCGGCAGCGGATGCTTTTGCCGCCTCATCAAACCAGCCGCGCTGTTCGTCTGTCAGACCGTCCAGCAAAATCGGCGATGCCAGAACCGCAGCGGGCGAATAGACATGACCGGTCAGCGAGACATAGTTCTGCACTTCCCAGAATTTTGACGCGGTAATCACGGTGACAGGGTTTTCCTGACCGTCAACAACACCTTGCTGCAGCGCGGTGAACAGTTCGGGGAAGGCCATTGGCGTGGGCGATGCGCCCATTCCGCTGAAGGCGGTCATATGCACGCGGTTTTCCATGGTACGCAGCTTGAGACCGGCCAGATCTTCCGGTGTGCGGACAGGGCGCTGCGAGTTGGTGATGTGGCGGAAACCGTTTTCCGACCATGCCAGACCAACAAGGTTGTTCTCGCCGATTTTGACCAGCAGTTCCTGACCGATCTCGCCATCCAGAACGGCGCGGGCATGATCATAATCGCGGAACAGGAATGGCAGGTCGAGGGCAAAGACCTCGGGGACGAAGTTGCCCAAGGGGCCGGTCGAGGTGACGACAACGTCAAGCGATCCGATCTGCAGGCCTTCGATCATGTCACGCTCACCACCCAGTTGGCCAGCGGGGGCCTGCTCTCCGGTGAAGGTGCCGCCGGACAGCTCGGTCAGCGTGTCGATAAACGCCTGTGCGCCGACGCCGTAATGCGACGCAGGCGACAGCGCGTGCCCGACCACGATGTTCTGTTGCGCCTGCGCGCCTGTGGCCAGAAGTGCGGCCGCAAAAAAGCCTGATACGATATGTTTCATAGTGCTCCTCCCATGAGCTTTGGTTGTGATGAAAAGGGTCATTCCGCCGCCATTCGCCCGATATGGGCGGTTACAAGATCGGCAAAATCTGTATCGGGTTCAAACCCCAGCGACAGCGCGCGCGGTGTGAGGATCTGCCCCGGCCAACTGGCAACAATCGCTTCGATTGCGGGGTCATGGGCAGGTTTGATGCGGTTGGCCACCTCTCGTCCGGCGGTCCGGGTCAAGGTGTCGATCATCTCGCCCACTGTCACGGTCACACCGGGCAGGGTCAACGTGGTATCAACGCCAATGTCGGCTTGGTCCAGCCCTGCCGCATGCAACGTATAGGCCAAGGCGCGGTCAGGGGATGCCAGATGCAGACGCAGATCCTTGCCCACAGGCAGAATGGCGTCCTGACCGGCCAAAGGCTCGCGGATGATGCCGCTGGCAAAACTGCTGGCGGCTTTGTTCGGTGCGCCGGGGCGAACCGAGATCGTCGGAAACCGCAGGCTGCGCCCAAGGATGAAACCCTTGCGTGTTGCATCACGCACCAGCAGCTCACCCATCAGTTTTTGTGTGCCATAAGATGAACGCGGCGCAGGCAGCGTATCTTCGGAAATCGTGTTGTTTGCGGCGCAGGAAAAGACGGCAACAGACGACGAAAACAAAAATACCGGCGGTTTGGGCATGTGGCGGCAGGCATTGATCAGATCAATCGTCGCCTGAAGGTTGACCGCCATGCCAAGATCATAATCCGCCTCGGCCTGTCCGGAAACAACAGCCGCCAGATGAATCACCAGATCCGGCGCGTCCTCAATTATGCGCGCCAGAACATCGGGTGATGACAGCGTGCCCGGCAGGGCATGCACACGCCGATGTTGCGCGGCAAGATCGGCAAGCGGTTCTGCGGCAATATCAGTGGCAAGGATGGCGGCGATCCGGCGCTCTGCACCGTTCAACGGCAAGCTGTCGCGCAAGGCCAGCGCGTTCACAACCATCTGGCCGATAAAACCGGCCGCTCCCGTTACCAAAATACGCAAGGCCAAATCTCCTCCGGACCCAAAGCTGTCACTGAATGACAGCGCTGTCAATCAATGGCAATGTGAAAAGAGAATCACGGCGGCTGTTGTTCAGACCGCGTGGATACTAAACAGATGAAAGCGACCCGGTCCGTTGCAAAGCGAAAAACGCCATAAGAAACCCACTCTTTCACAGGTCGCACAACTCGCCGGTGTGAGTGAGATTACCGCCTCCCGCGCGATGCGCGATAGCGCCGCGGTTGCCGGCAAGACCGTGCAGAAGGTGCAGGATGCCGCTGCTCAACTGGGCTATGTGCGCAATAGGGTGGCTGGTGCGCTGGCGGGCGGGCCATCGAATCAGGTGGGCGTTATCCTTCCGTCCTTGTCCAATATTGTATTTGCGGATGTTCTGAAGGGCCTTGAGGACCATCTGGAAGAGGCCGGTTTTCACCCCGTTCTGGGCATTTCCAATTATGACCCGCAGCGAGAGGAAAGGCTGATCCGTGATCTGCTGTCATGGCGCCCCGCAGGTCTTGTGATCGCGCCCAATGATATGACGCAGTCCAGCCGAGACCTGCTGCGTGATGCCGGCTTGCCCGTGGTTGAGATCATGGATGTGGATACTGATCCCATCGATATGTGCGTTGGCATGTCCCACCACGGGGCAGGCGCATCTATGGCACGCTATCTGGTTGCGCGCGGCTACATGCGGTTTGCCTATATCGGTCATGATATCGCGCGGGATAAGCGTGCCATTGCCCGGCTGACAGGGTTCCGGGAAACACTGGAACAGACGGGGCGTGAACTGGCAGATATTCTGACCATGGATGCGCCATCGTCTGTCGCATTGGGGCGCGATGCTATGGCACGGCTGTTGGGCAATGCGGGTGACAGGCCGAATGTCGTCTATTTTTCGAATGACGATATGGCTGTCGGGGGCGTGTTCCACTGCATGTCCGAGGGCATAGGTTTGCCGGATGATATCGCGATTGCAGGTTTCAACGGGCTGGATATAGGGCAGGCTTTGCCAGTGCCGCTGACCACCACCGGATCGCACCGGGCGCGTATCGGGCAAAGAGCCGCAGACGCGATCGTGCAAAGGCTGAAGTCGGGCACAGATGCGCCGCGCCTTGAGCCGAGCGTTGATGTGGGTTTCACCCTTATCAAGGGCGGCACCGCTTAGGGGCCAATGCCGCGCGGCCTTGGGTTTTCAGCCCTGAGACAGGCTGGCCAGATATACCATATCAGGTCCGAAAATCCTGTCGCTATGTTCGCTCAGATAGATTTTCATCCAAGGGGTGAAACGCTCTGGCCGGCGGGCAACCTCGGCCACCAGATCCTGATAATTGATCCAGCGCACCTCCATCACCTCATCGGGGTTCGGGGTTACTTTCAGCGTCTCATCCGCACGGGCAAGGTAGATATCGACCACCTCATGCTCAACCAGCCCTGCGCCCACATCGGCGCGGTATTCCACACGGTCACGATGTTCGGGATGCAAGCCGGTGATCCCCAATTCCTCGCGCAGGCGACGCGCGGCGCAAACCTCTGGCGCTTCATCCCAATCAGGGTGCGTGCAGCAGGTATTCGCCCAAAGGCCGGGTGTGTGATACTTGCCCATTGCGCGGCGCTGGATCAGGACATCCATCCCCCTGATCACAAAGACGGACACAGCCTTGTGGCGCAACCCGCGTTGGTGCACCTCAAGCTTGTCAACAGGGGTCAGGGTGTTGTCCACCCATGCTGGAATCATCATCGTCATACACGGCTCGCGGGGATCAGGCGGGTCAGATGGGCAAGGTTCTTCAACCCGATCTTCAGATGCGCCATCGGACGCGCCCGCACAAGTTTCTTGTTCATATAAGCCTCGAAGGTCAGGCGCTGCACATCGACATCATGACAAAGCGATACAAACCGTTCGCGCCGTTCGTCTGACCTGTAATAAGCATTCTGCATCGACGCTAAAACCCGGAACACCATTTTATGTTCCTTCATGAATAGCTGTCTTGCCAGTTTCAGATCGCGCACACGGCCTGATGCCAGACAGGCCGCCGCTGCAGTTGCGGCCACCCGCCCCCCGACCATGGCATAGTAGATACCTTCACCGGATGAGGGGGCAACAACGCCGGCAGCATCGCCAGCCAGCACAACATCGCGCCCGTTATCCCAGCGATCCAATGGTTTAAGCGGGATCGGCGCACCCTCTCGCCTTATGGTTTTGCAATCGCTCAGGCCCGCTGCGGCGCGCAGATCGGCGGTGGCCAGTTTCAGATCAACGCTGTCAATTTCGGTTCCCATGCCGACGCTGGCGGATTTGCCATGCGGGAAAACCCAGCCATAGAAATCAGGCGAAATCGCGCCGTCATAGATGACATCGCAGCGTTCGGGATCATAGGTGGCGGTTTTCGCAGGGGCCTCGATGATCTCGTGATAGGCCAGAACATAGGGGATCTTGTCGCCGCCGGGCACCTCTGTCCGCCCCACTTTGGAGCGGGCACCATCTGCCCCGATGACAAGTTTGGTCATCAGGCGCTGTTCCTGCCCGCTGGCCTTGTCGCGGTAGATTACATGGGTTCCGGCATCGTCACGCTCGATCCGCAGATAGGTTCCCGTCAGCCGTGTGGCCCCGGCCCCCGTTGCGCGCACGCGCAGGAATTCATCGAAATGCTCACGATCGACCATGCCGACAAATCCGTTCTCTATCGGGATGTCGACCTTGCGGTTCGTGGGTGAAATCATCCGTGCTGTCGTGATCCTGGCAACGATCTGCGCATCAGGAATATCGAAATCAGCGATCAGCCTTGGCGGGATTGCGCCACCGCAGGGTTTGATCCGGCCTTCCCTGTCCAGCATCGCAACCTTGATACCTGAACGCGCCAGATCTTCGGCGGCCGTGGCCCCGGATGGGCCTGCACCCACAACGATGACATCATACATTCTTATTCTCCCGGAACCAGTTGTGCGCCACCACGGCGGCTTTGCATTATGCGTGAGGCCATGAAGGCAGCGGCCAGAAACAAGGCGGCCTCGATCAGAAAGACCGCGCCAAAGGCTGTTGCATCATCGCCCAGCAAGCCGCGCAACGCATCAACCAAGGCCGCGCCCAGCAAGCCGCCAAACCCTGCGGCCATGGCTTGCGCAGCCCCCCATAGACCCATGCGCGTACCTTCGCGGGCATGGCGCCCCTCACCTGCCAGGGCCATCATCGAGCCGATGGCGGCAACAGCGAACATGCCGTTGAAGAACCCCAGTGCCACAACGGCAGGAACAAGCGGCGCGCCGGGGCCAAGCGGCCCCAACAGTGTCAGCACCCCAAGGCTGGCCGCTGATCCAAGGCATCCCGCCACGACCCATCCCCGCAAGCTGCCGATGCGCAGGCCTGTTGCCGCGATGCCGACAATCAGCATGCCCACAAAAACGCCACCGTTCTGCGCGCCTGACAGCGATGTGGATTGGCCGGGCGTCAAGCCGAATACCAGCCCGGCGTAAGGCTCCAGTATCAGTTCCTGCATGAAATATGCGGTCATGGACAGGAACACGAACAACGTGAACATCCGCGCCTTGGGTTCCGCCCATACCTCGCGCATGCCTTGTAGGAATGGCATACGGTCACGCTCTGGCTGCGCATCAACGCCCGCCTCGATCCTGCCGATGGCAAATGCAGTCACCACGACCGCACCCATTGTGACGATGGCAACAATCCGCATCAGCAACGCATGGCTATAGGGATCAAGATTGGCCCCTACCGTGCCTGCCGTCACCGCGATGCCAAATATCATCATCAGCCATGTGATTGTGGCGGCGGCAGCGCGGCGATGCGGGGCGGTTGCCGTTGCCAGCAACGCCAGAAGCGATGTGCCCGAAGCCCCGGCCCCCAGCCCGATCATCGCATAGGCAAGGACGGACAGCATCAGGCCGGAGAGAAAGTTGTTTTCCAGAACAGGTATGGCGGCCGCGGCAAGGAATGCACCCAAAGACAGGATCGCCATCCCGCCGATGATCCAGCGTGTGCGGTTGCCCGATGTGTCCGAACGGTAACCCCAATTCGGTCTGGTAATCTGGATGCCGTAATGCAGCGCCACCAGAAAACCCGGTAGCAGGGCAGGCAAGGCCAGTTCCACAACCATCAGACGGTTCAGGGTGGATGTTGTCAGAACCACAACCGCGCCGATGCACATCTGCACAAGACCCAGCCGGATGATGGATATCCAAGACAGCGTCACGGCAGCACCTCCAATGTGCGGATCGCAAAGGCGGCAACCATCATGCCGCCGACGTAAAGGGTAACGCCTGTGCCGTTATACCATGGCGCGCGGCCTTTCGGGTCTGTCAGCAAAACGCGCATCGCCCAAAGCTGTAGCGCCAGAACCGCAAGGATGGCGGCCGCGTGAATCGGTCTGTCCCACATCACCAGCAATCCGATAACCGCCACTTGCGGCAGGGCCATGACCCAGCATGCCAGCTTTGCGGCACGCTCTGGCCCCATCGTGACGGGGAGCGAGTTAACACCCATCTGCCGGTCACCTTCCAACGCTTTGAAATCATTCAGCGTCATGATCCCATGTGCGCCAATCCCGTAAAGCAGCGCAATGATGACAACAGGCCATGATGGCGCGCCCGCGCTCAGAACCGCTGCACCCGTGAACCATGGCAGGCTTTCATATGACAACCCGACAAGCCCAGGCCCCCATAGGCCGGAACGCTTCAGGCGCACAGGTTCCGCGGAATAGGCCCATGCCGCCAGCACACCCACCACGGTGGCGCCAAAGCCCCAAGGGCCAAGCTGCCAACCGACAATAAGTGACAGCACTGTCATCGCCAGCGCGATCCACAGCCCCCATCGTCCGGGAATGCGCCCGGAGGGGATGGGGCGATCTGGTTCGTTGATTGCGTCCACATGCCGGTCGCACCAATCATTTGCTGCCTGACTCATGCCGCAGACAATCGGGCCTGCAAGGATAACGCCCAGCAAAACCATGCCCCATTGCCCCGCAGGCGAAACACCAGAAGAGATGACGCCGCACAGATAGGCCCACATCGGCGGGAACCATGTGATCGGCTTGATCAGCCGCAACATGGCGGCAGGCTCTGGCAATGTGCGAATGTGTAAGGTTTGGTTTACAGTCATGTGTCAACTCTTGCATTACATTGCGAGTCGACGCAAGGAAAACTGCGGCTTAAAAAATGGGCAAAGGTATTGAAAAAAGCAAAGACCGATGATGCAGAACGCTAGCGGATCAGTCTTCGCCATCCTTGCTGAGCAGGCCATACTTGCGCAGCTTGACGTAAAGGCTCTGGCGCGAGAGGCCCAGCATCTCGGCGGCGGCGACACGGTTGTTCCGTGTCAGTGTGACCGCTGTTTCGATGCACATCTTTTCAACAACATCGGTTGTTTCGGCCACGATTTCCTTCAACGAAGCGGATCCCACCAATTCCATCACGCTATGCTGTGATCCCTCATCAACCGTCGCTAAGGGTTTGCGCACAGCGTCGACCCGGCTGACATCGCGCAATACAAAGGCGATCGCGGGGCTGCTACGATCATTTAGCCATGTCGTTGCAATTTCAATGGCGACTTTGCCGCCATAATCATTGACCAATTGGGTGGAATACATCCGCATATTGCCCGTTCTTTGGGCGTTATCAATCAGCACATTCAGATCAATCTGTCCGCGCGCCAGAAAGTCCCCGATACTGCGGCCTTTCACATCAGACATATGCGCCGCATCAGCCATATTCAGGAAACTGTCATTGGCCGAGGCGATAACGCCCTTCGAGTCCGAGAACACAACCGCATCTGCACCGTTATAGTATAGTGTGGACAGGTTTTGCATCAGCTGGTCATCCACAACGCGGGCGTCTTCACCCGGATCAAGACGGCAGATCAGCACCCGCTCGCCACCGGCGCGAAATACTGTCGGGGTCAGCGTCATCCGTTTGCGGCTGCGCCGTGTCTGCACCTCAAGATCGGAAACAGATTCCGATATCGCCAGATTGACCAGCGATTCGACAAACTCATTACTGCGTTTGTCTTTGAATTCCTGCGCAAATACCGCCCCGGTCAGATCATCGCGGGACGCCCCAAGAAGGCTTGCTGCCGGATCGTTGATATCCTTGATCCGGCCAGTCCCGACAGACACAAAAACAATGGCATCGCGTGTTGTGGCCAGCAAAAGACGATAGCGCGAATCAAATTCGCGGCGCGCTTCGTAACCGCGTTCCAGCGCCATCTGTGCCTGCACCAGATGTTGCTGTGTCTCGGCAATCAGGCGCAGATCCCGCCCCAGAAGCAGAACTTCGCCATCGGTGCCAATTCTGTGGAACGTATAGCGGATAGGAAATTCCCATACCGCATTGTCGGAATGGTTCAACTCTATCGGGCGCATACTTTCTTCGCCCTCAACAAACCGCGCAACGGCAGTTTCAAACTTGGGCACGCTTTCAGACGTCAGGAATTGCTGGATGCGCCGGCCTTCCCAGTGATCCAGATTGCCATAGGATGTATCGTTTGAATTGATCAGCACGGATTGAACGATGCAATCGCGCGAAATAACCAGCGCAATGTCAGACGCTGCTGCCACAATGCTGCGCAGAAATTCGGGCTCTATCAGTGGAACAGAGCCACTGGACCAGAAATGAGATCCGCCCTTCGTCATCTATTCAGCCACAAGTTTCTTTCCGACATCAACCGTGTCGCAAAGTTTGAGGGCGAGTTGCAGATCATTGGTCGCCAAGTCTACGTCAGTCCTTAATTGTGCATCCTGAACCTGAGGCAAAACCAACCCACCAAGGACAAGCGGAGGCACATCGCGCATTGTTGAGCGGATGTGCTGAACGATTTGCGCCACAGTTTCAAGTGCTTGTGTTCTTCCACATGAAAACATGATCAAATCGTACCAATCCTGCCGCAGCGCTTTGCGGATATCGGATTGCGTGGCGCCAAAAATCTGGCGCACCGAATGCCCGCCATAGCGCAGGCGCGCCGCAATCGTTGCGCAGCCCAAAGTGTGCAGATCATTCTCGCATATCACCAGAAGGATGCCTAATTGTTGGCCCGTGGCGCGGCGCGATGACGGTTCGGACCAGCCCGATGACAGGACGCGCACAAGATCCTGCAAGCGTGCGCTGGCGGTGGTGACCTGAGCAAAGCTCATATCGCTTTGGTTCCAGCGACAACCAAGATGGCGTGCGGCTTCTGGAATGTAGCAGCTCACGATGTCTTCGTCAGGCAATCGGGCTGAGCGCAGCATCGCCATCACGGCGGCGGTATCAAACCCTTTGGGATCGGTGATCGCTATCAGAAGGCGGTCAATGATCGCATCACACAGCAGCGCGTTTTCGGCCAAGCTGCGTTCATGCAGCACCGAAATCACCTTGTTGGCAAGCGCGTCAACTTGAAAGATCCCTTTTATCGCAGGAGCTTGCGTGTTGCTGGCCTGTTTATGAATGGGCCTTCTGGACATCTGCCCTCCGCGAGCGCACCGAAGATCAGGCATGGCTTGCCTAACATGGAGCGTAGACACTTGATCCCGGCATTGTCGAGTTTTGAGTGCGAAATGTCAAAGATAATAGACAGTCTTGTCTCAGTATTGATGGTTAATCACCCAAGAGACAATCTAACCATATGTTTTATATGACTATATATAAAGCAGTCCAGATAAATTGACACTCTGCGTCTGACAGGCTGCTTGTGTAAGTTTTAGTTGACACTTTTGCCCTGACGCCGTTACCTTCAGTAGAACGCAGGTTGATGGAGTCGGAAATGTCGCAAAGCCTCACAGGCAAACCAGATCGCAGCGGCCTCTATACCGAGGCAGAGCGTCTGCGTCGTGATGCGACCGTCTGGACCCTTGTTCAAGGCGTTCTGGCCCCCGTTCAGTTTCTGGTTTTCCTTGTCTCGCTGGGGCTGGTGATCCGGTATCTGATAACCGGGGCGGGGTATGAGATGGCGACCTTGTCGATTCTCATCAAAACCGGGTTTCTCTACCTGATCATGGTGACCGGTGCGATCTGGGAGAAAGTTGTCTTCGGGCAGTATCTTTTCGCGCCTGCGTTCTTCTGGGAGGACGTGTTCAGCTTTGCCGTGATTGCGCTACATTCTGCTTATATTTGGGCACTCTACGCCGGGGCGCTACCACCCGTGGACCTGATGCTGTTGGCGCTTGCCGCCTATGCCGCCTATGTGATCAACGCCGGTCAATTCCTGTTGAAACTGCGGGCCGCGCGCCTGCAGGCGGAGGGTGCAGCATGACCCTGAACCGCGCCCTTCCAGCCGCAACCGGATGCCGTGAAACACCCGTTCTGAAGCAGCGCGGCCAGCGCGAGGTTTTCTGTGGTCTGACAGGTATCATCTGGCTTCACCGCAAGATGCAGGATGCCTTCTTTCTGGTCATCGGATCGCGCACCTGCGCGCATCTTTTGCAAAGCGCGGCAGGCGTGATGATTTTTGCCGAACCACGCTTTGGCACAGCGATTCTTGAAGAGACTGATCTGGCGGGGATGAAGGATGCGCAGGACGAGCTGGATGCGGTTGTTGCCAAGCTTCTGTCACGTCGGCCTGACATAAAGCAGCTTTTCCTTGTCGGTTCCTGTCCGTCAGAGGTGATCAAGCTGGATCTGTCCAGAGCCGCTGAACGGATGACACAGACCTATGCGCCCCATGTGCGGGTGCTGAATTTCTCCGGTTCGGGGATTGAGACCACGTTTACCCAAGGGGAAGATGCTTGCCTTGCGTCGATGGTCCCCGTGCTGCCTGCAACCGAATCACGGGAATTGATGCTGGTGGGCGCGCTGCCTGATGTGGTGGAACAGCAAGCTGTTGCGCTGCTGGAGCAGATGGGCATCGGCCCGATCCGCGTGTTGCCCGCGCCGCGCGCTGCAGACCAGTTCGGGGTTGGCCCGAACACCGTGTTTGCGCTGACCCAGCCGTTTCTGGGCGATACCCATGCTGAACTGGAACGCCGCGGCGCGCGCCATATCGCCGCGCCTTTCCCCTTTGGCGAGGAGGGCACCACCGCCTGGCTGGCCGCGATTGCACAGGAATTTGGCGTGACACAAGAGGTCTTTGACCGCGTGACCGCCGCGCCGCGTGATCGTGCCCGCCGCGCCGTGGCCCAAGCATCCGAGGGATTGCGCGGCAAGACGGTGTTTTTCTTCCCCGATAGCCAGCTTGAGATTCCGCTGGCCCGGTTCCTGACCCGCGAATGCGGCATGACCGCGATCGAGGTTGGCGCGCCCTATATTCACCAAAACATCGTTGGCCCGGATCTGGACCTGCTGGTCCAGGGTCCAGTGCTGAGCGAGGGGCAGGATGTTGACCTGCAACTTGATCGTTGCCGCGCCGCGCGCCCTGATCTGACGGTTTGCGGCCTTGGCCTTGCGAACCCGCTGGAGGCGGAGGGGCTGGCGACCAAATGGGCGATCGAACTGGTCTTTACCCCGGTGCATTTCTACGAACAGGCAGGTGATCTGGCGGGCTTGTTCTCGCGCCCCTTGCGCCGTCGCGGCTTGCTCAAGCTGGAGGCCGCTGAATGAAGCTGACTGTTTGGACATATGAAGGCCCGCCCCATGTGGGCGCCATGCGGGTTGCTACTGGCATGAAGGGTCTTCATTACGTGCTGCACGCGCCGCAGGGCGATACCTATGCCGATCTGCTGTTCACCATGATCGAGCGGCGCAATCACCGCCCGCCTGTCACCTACACAACATTTCAGGCGCGTGATTTAGGCTCTGATACGGCGCAACTGTTTCAGGATGCCTGCCGCGATGCCTATGAGCGGTTCAAGCCCGAAGCGATCATCGTTGGCGCATCCTGCACTGCTGAACTGATTCAGGATGATCCCGGCGGCATGGCGGAAACCATGGGACTTCCTGTGCCGATCATCGCGCTGGAATTGCCCAGCTATCAGCGCAAAGAGAATTTTGGCGCGGATGAGACCCTGTTCCAGATTGTGCGCCATCTGGCAAAGCCGATGCCCAAGACAGACCGAATCACCTGCAACCTGATCGGCCCCACCGCGCTGGGCTTCCGCCACCGTGACGATATCGAAGAGCTGACCGGCCTGTTGTCCGACATGGGCGTTTATGTGAATGTCTGTGCGCCAATGGGGGCCACGCCTTCCGATATCGCCCGCCTTGGGGCCGCGCATTTCAACGTGCTGATGTATCCAGAAACCGGCGAAAGCGCCTGCCGCTGGATGGAGCGGGATCTGGGCATGCCCTTCACCAAAACCGTGCCCATCGGTGTGGGCGCAACCCGCGATTTCATCGCCGAAGTCGCCGCCCTCACTGGTCTTGCGCCCAAGGTTGATGAAAGCCGCCTGCGCCTGCCGTGGTATTCGGCCTCAGTGGACAGCACCTACCTGACAGGCAAGCGCGTGTTCCTGTTCGGCGACGGCACCCATGTCAAAGCGGCTGCCCGCATTGCACGTGATGAGATGGGGTTCGAGGTTGTGGGCCTTGGGTGCTACAACCGCGAAATGGCCCGTGATATTCGCGCCACTGCCAAAGAGTATGGCCTGACCGCGCTGATCACCGAGGATTACCTTGAGGTCGAAGCCGCGATCGAGGCGGTCGCGCCCGAAATGATCCTTGGCACCCAGATGGAGCGCCATATCGGCAAACGCCTTGGCATCCCCTGTGCGGTTATTTCCGCCCCCGTCCATGTCCAGGATTTCCCCGCCCGCTATAGCCCGCAAATGGGTTTTGAGGGTGCGAATGTGATCTTCGATACATGGGTGCATCCGCTGGTCATGGGGCTGGAAGAGCATCTGCTGCACATGTTCCGCGATGATTTTGAATTTCACGATGCAGCCGGTGCCAGCCATCATGGCGGCAAGGCCGTGTCCGCCCCCGAGGCTGTAACAGAGCCTGTTCTGGCGGCCAATAATGACACAGCCGCGCCCCGGACAGGCGAGGTGATCTGGCTGTCCGATGCGGAACGCGAACTGAAAAAGATCCCCTTCTTCGTGCGTGGCAAAGCGCGGCGCAACACCGAGACATTCGCGCAGCAAAAAGGTCTTCAGGAAATCAGCGTTGATACGCTTTATGAGGCAAAGGCACATTATGCGCGATGACCGGATGATAAATGGCGCGCTGCCGGGTTACAGGGTTGTGATCCTGACGCTGGACAGCCATGCGGCGGGCCCCTGTGCCCGCGCCTCTGAACGCCTCTCGCGTGATTTTCCCGGCCTCTCGCTCAGTGTTCATGCAGCCGCAGAATGGGGCGAAAGCCCGGATGCGCTTCTGGCTGCGCAACAGGCGATTGAAACGGGCGATATCGTCATCTCGAACCTGTTGTTTCTTGAGGAGCATATCAACGCGATCCTGCCCAGCCTTGTGGCGCGGCGCGACCATTGCGATGCGATGATCGGTGTTATTGCGGATGCGCAGATCGTGCGTCTGACGCGGATGGGCACGCTGGATATGTCCAAGCCGACCTCTGGCGCGATGAAGCTGATCAAGAAACTGCGCGGCACGTCCAAGCCTTCTGCTGATAGCGGCGAGAGCAAGATGAAGATGCTGCGCCGTCTGCCGCGCATCCTGCGGTTCATTCCCGGCAAGGCGCAGGATCTGCGCGCATGGTTCATGATCATGCAATATTGGCTGGGCAGTTCTGATGACAATATCGAAGGCATGGTGCGTTTCTTGATCTCGCGCTATGGTCGTGTGGATCAATGGCGTGGTGCGCCTGCGCCTGCGCCGCTGGAATACCCAGATTGCGGGCTGTATCACCCCGATCTTGCGGCGCGGATCACCACTGATCTTACCGAAATGCCCGTACCGAATGGGGCTGTTGCAACTGTGGGTCTGTTGATGATGCGCAGCTATGTGCTGTCCTCTGATACGGCCCATTATGATGCTGTCATCCGCGCGTTTGAAGCGCGAGGAATGCGCGTGATCCCTGCCTTTGCAGGCGGGTTGGACGGGCGCCCCGCGATTGACGCCTATTTCCAGAAAGACGGCGTGGCGCAGATTGATGCGCTGGTATCGCTGACCGGATTCTCGCTGGTCGGCGGGCCTGCCTATAATGACAATGACAACGCGGTGAAGGTGCTCAGGGCGCTGGATGTGCCCTATATCGCCGCGCATCCGCTGGAGTTTCAGACATTGGGCCAGTGGGCTGCCTCAACCGGTGGTCTGGGTCCGATTGAAACCACGATGCTGATCGCGCTGCCAGAGTTGGACGGCGCAACCAATCCATCCGTTTTCGCCGGACGGCACGGGCAGGACGGTTGCGATGGTTGCGTGCATATGTGCCGCAATACCGCCACCGCCAAGCAGATGTCCCCCTGTGTCGAGCGGATCGAGAAACTGGCCATGCGGGTTGAAAAGCAGGCTCTGTTACGGCGCAGCGCGGCTGCGGAGCGGAAGCTGGCCATCGTTTTGTTCGGGTTTCCGCCCAATGCGGGTGCCGCTGGAACCGCTGCTTATCTGAGCGTGTTTGAATCGCTGCATAACACTCTGCACGCGCTGGCCGCCCAAGGGTATGACCTGACGCCCCCCGCCACCGTGGAGGAGTTGCGCGAGGTTGTCCTGCAAGGGTCCGCCCGTCAATATGGCCAAGAGGCGAATGTTGCCGCGCATGTCAGCGCCGATCAAATCGTGGCGCAAACCCCGTGGCTGTCCGAGATCGAGGCCGCATGGGGCCCCGCCCCCGGCCGCGTGCAAAGCGATGGGCGCGGCGTGTTTGTTCTGGGTGCGCAGTTCGGGAATGTCTTTGTTGGTCTGCAACCGACATTTGGGTATGAGGGCGACCCGATGCGCCTGTTGTTCGAGCGTGGCTTTGCCCCGACACATGCCTTTACCACCTTCTATCTGTGGCTGAAGACTACGTTTCAGGCCGATGTGCTGCTGCATTTCGGCATGCATGGCGCGTTGGAGTTCATGCCTGGCAAGCAAGCGGGCGTCAGCGAAGCCTGCTGGCCTGATCGCCTGATCGGCGACATGCCGAATGTTTATCTTTACGCCTCCAACAACCCGTCCGAGGCGACATTGGCCAAGCGGCGCACCGGTGCGGTGACCATTACACATCTGACACCGCCGCTGGCTGCCTCGGGTCTTTACAAGGGTCTGGCCGAGTTGAAAGACAGCCTGACGCGCTGGCGTGCCATGACCCCTGAAGCGGCTGAGCGTGACGAGTTGGAGTTGCTGATCGCGGAACAGGCCCATGCCGTGGATATGGCCGAAGTTGCCCCCGCCGCATTGTGGCTGCGCCTGCTGGAAACAGAAAACGCCCTGATCCCCGATGGATTGCATGTGCTGGGCCGCCCGCTGAGCGATCTGGCGCGCGCTGAATATGTGCGTGTCATGGCTGATTGTGATGATGCAACCTGTGCAAGGGTTGAGACCTTGCTGCAGCAGGATCACGAGATCCCTGCCCTGCTGCGGGCACTTGAGGGGCGCTTTACCCCGCCCGTTGCCGGGGGTGATCTGATCCGGTCGCCCGATGTGCTGCCGACAGGCCGCAATATCCATGCCTTTGATCCGTTCCGCATGCCCACCGAATTTGCCTGCCGCGAGGGGGCAAAACAGGCACAACTCCTGCTGGAAACGCATAAATCCATACCCCGCACCGTTGCGATGGTGCTGTGGGGAAGTGACAATATCAAATCCGATGGCGGACCGATTGCGCAGGCGCTGGCACTGATGGGGGCCAAGCCGCGCTTTGACAGCTTTGGCCGACTGGCGGGCGCTGATCTGATCCCGCTGGCGGATCTGGGGCGTGCGCGCATTGATGTGGTGATGACCCTGTCAGGTATCTTCCGCGATCTGCTGCCTTTGCAGACCAAGATGCTGGCCGAAGCCGCATTGCGCGCCGCGCAGGCCGATGAGCCGCTGGCGATGAACTTTATCCGCGCCCATGCGCTTGCTTATGCCGCCGAGATGGGCTGCGATCTGGAAACCGCCGCCCTGCGCGTTTTCTCCAATGCCGAGGGCGCTTACGGGTCGAATGTGAACCAGCTTGTGGACAGTTCAGCCTTTGGTGATGAGGACGAGTTGGCCGATGCCTATGAGGCGCGCAAAAGCTTTGCCTATGGTGTGAACGGCAAGGCAACGCAGAACGCGGTGCTGCTGCAAAAGGCGCTCAAGGATGTGGATCTGGCCTATCAGAACCTTGAATCCGTTGAACTGGGCGTGACCACGGTGGATCATTATTTCGACACGCTGGGCGGAATTTCCCGCGCTGTGAAACGTGCGCGCGGCGGGGTCGAGGCGGCGGTTTACATCAGCGATCAGACGCGTGGGGCGGGCAAGGTGCGCACGCTGCAGGAACAGGTGGCGCTGGAAACACGTTCCCGCGCGCTGAACCCGCGTTTCTTTGAGCCGCTGCTGACACATGGCGCCGAAGGGGTGCGCCAGATCGAGGCGCATGTGACCAATACGATGGGGTGGTCCGCCACGACCGGACAGGTGGAGCCATGGGTCTATCAGCGGTTGAGTGAGACATTCGTTCTGGATGAGGAGATGCGCAAGCGTCTGGCCGATCTGAACCCCGCTTCGTCCAGCCGGATGGCCAACCGCCTGCTGGAAGCCAGCGACCGCGCTTATTGGACACCGGATGCCGCAACATTGGCCGCCCTTCAGGCGGCGGCGGATCAATTGGAAGACCGGATGGAAGGGATCGCAGCAGAATGACGCGTCACCCGACATATCCGGCACCATCGCAGTGGGGGCCAGCCCCCACACCCCCGGGATATTTCCGGCAAAGAGAAACAGGGCACAACGCCCAGTTTGAAAGGAGGCTCTCATGAGCCCACGTGACGAGATTCCCAGCCTGCGGGGGTTGGATGGTGACGGATCGGTGCAGGTGCATCAGGATGCCGAGACAAAGATCGAAGGGGCCAAGGTGTTCTCGGTCTATGGCAAGGGCGGGATTGGCAAATCAACCACGTCCAGCAATTTGTCAGCGGCGTTTTCCAAACTGGGCAAGCGGGTGTTGCAGATCGGGTGTGACCCCAAGCATGACAGCACCTTTACCCTGACAGGCACGCTGGTGCCGACGGTGATCGACATTCTGAAGGATGTGGATTTCCATTCGGAAGAACTGCGGCCCGAGGATTTTGTGTTCGAGGGTTATAATGGTGTCAAATGCGTTGAGGCGGGCGGACCGCCCGCAGGGACCGGATGTGGCGGTTATGTTGTTGGCCAGACGGTGAAACTGCTCAAGCAGCATCACCTGCTGGAAGATACCGATGTGGTGATCTTTGACGTGCTGGGCGATGTGGTCTGCGGCGGCTTTGCGGCCCCTTTGCAGCATGCCGATCTGGCGCTGATCGTCACCGCCAATGATTTTGACAGCATCTATGCGATGAACCGGATCATTGCTGCCGTTCAGGCAAAATCGAACAATTACAAGGTTCGGCTGGCGGGCTGCATTGCCAACCGCAGCAAGGACACCGACGAGGTGGACCGCTATTGCCGCACCGTGGGGTTCAACCGGATCGGGCATATGCCTGATGTCGATGCGCTGCGCCGTTCACGGTTGAAGAAAAAGACCCTGTTCGAGATGCCCGATGACGAGGATATCGTCCAGTGTCGTGCGGAATATATGCGGCTGGCCGAGGCGCTTTACAATTCGACCGCGACACTGGCCCCGGCCCCGTTGCCGGACCGCGAAATCTTTGAACTGCTTGGGTTTGATTGATGAGCTATGACCGCACCCTCAGCCGTGTCGAGACCTATTTCGACAAGACTGCCACCCGCACATGGGAGCGGCTGACCTCGGATGCGCCGGTGTCGCGCATCCGCGAAACGGTGCGGCGCGGGCGCGATACGATGCGGGCGCGGATGCTGGCGCAGCTGCCGGATGATCTGCGCGGCGCACGCATTCTGGATGCCGGTTGCGGTGCCGGACAGATGACCGCCGAACTGGCGGCGCGGGGCGCGGATGTGCTGGGGGTGGATATCTCGCCCTCATTGGTGGAGATCGCGCGCAAGCGGTTGCCGATTGATCTGAGCGGGCGCGTCACCTTTGCATCGGGTGATATGCTGGATGCCAAACTGGGGCGTTTCGATCATGTCATGGCGATGGACAGCCTGATCTATTATGGCGATGCCGATATCCGCAACGCATTGGAAACGCTGGCAGGCCGGACATCCGGCTCGGTCGTATTCACCGTGGCACCCCGCACCACATTGCTGATGGGCATGTGGTATGCGGGCAAGCTTTTCCCACGCTCTGATCGTTCGCCGGTGATGATCCCGCATTCCCCCGCCACATTGGCGCATGGGCTGCGCGGGGCGGGGCGTATCCGTGATCTGGGGCGCATTACCTCTGGCTTCTACATCTCCCAAGCGTTGGAGTTTTCCAAGTGACACGCAAAGCCCCCCGTTTCCTGACCCGGATGACAGCCAGCATGCTGCCGTTTTCGGATGCGGCAAGCGAGGGGCTGCCCATGTCGCAACTGATGCGGTTGTCACTGTTTCAGGTGTCTGTCGGTATGGCCTCTGTCATGCTGCTGGGCACGCTGAACCGTGTGATGATCGTGGAGTTGAACCTTGCCGCAATGATCGTGGCCTTCATGATTGCGCTGCCTGTGCTGATTGCGCCGTTCCGCGCGCTGCTTGGCTTCCGTTCGGACACCTATCGCAGTGCTATCGGCTGGAAGCGCATCCCCTATTTGTGGTTCGGGTCGCTGTGGCAGTTTGGCGGGCTGGCGGTGATGCCGTTCGCGCTGCTGGTGCTGGGTGGTGATGTGGTGCATCAGGTGCCCTTCGCCGGAGAAGTTCTGGCGGCGCTGGCCTTTCTGATGACGGGTCTTGGCCTGCATATGACCCAGACCGCGGGCCTTGCGCTGGCCAGTGATCGTGCAACGGATGAGACGCGGCCGCGCGTGGTGGCGCTGCTTTATGTGATGTTCCTGTTGGGGATGGGCGCGTCTGCGCTGATCATCGGCTTTCTGCTGCGCGATTTCACCAGCCTCACGCTGATCCGCGTTGTGCAGGGGGCTGCTGTTGTTGGTCTGGCGCTCAACATCGTAGCGCTGTGGAAGCAGGAAAGCGTGCGCCCGATGAGCAAGGCTGAACGCGAGGCACCACGCCCCAAATTCGCGGATGCCTGGGCTGATCTGATGAAAGGTGGCACGGCCGGACGCCTGCTGGCGGTGGTGTTTCTGGGCACTGTTGCCTTCAATATGCAAGATGTGCTGCTGGAGCCTTATGGCGGTGAGATCCTTGGCCTGTCCGTGGCGGCGACCACAACACTGACAGCGATGTGGGCCGGGGGCGCACTACTTGGATTTGCCCTTGCCGCACGTATGCTAGCCCGCAATGCCAATCCCTACCGTATGGCGGGTGGTGGTATCCTTGCGGGGATCATGGCCTTTTCGATCGTGATCTTTGCGGCCCCGATGAATTCACCCACGATTTTCTTTGCAGGCGCATTGATGATCGGTTTTGGCAGCGGTCTGTTTGCCGTGTCTACCCTGATGGCGGCGATGGCGATGCCAGCGCAAGGGCTGGCGGGGCGCGGCCTTGCGCTTGGCGCTTGGGGTGCGGCACAGGCTACGGCGGCGGGCAGTTCTATCGCCTTTGGTGGCGCGCTGCGCGACTGGGTCAACCATATGGCGCTGAACGGCACGCTGGGCGAGGCGCTGAACAGCCCCGCAACGGGCTATTCTGTCGTTTATCACACTGAAATCGCAATTCTTTTTATCACCCTGGTTGCTCTGGGTCCGCTGGTTCGGACTGTCTCGACCAGATCCGAGCAACCCGACCAAGCGCCAAACACCATTGGGCTGGCCGATTTTCCAACCTGACTAGAAGGCTCCCGTAGGAGGACATCACCATGACCGCAACATTCTTTGGCGAATTCGACCTTGCCAGCCTGACCCTCTGGCTATTCTGGGGCTTCTTTGCCCTGCTCATTTTCTACATCCAGCGCGAGAATATGCGCGAAGGTTATCCGCTTGAGGATGATGACGGCAATGTTGCGGCCAATCAGGGCCTGTTTCCGGTGCCGGATGACAAGACCTTCAAACTGCAGCATGGCCGTGGCGATGTGACAGTGCCAAGCGGCCAGACGCCAGAGCGCAAGGATATCGCGCTGCGCAAGACTGCCGCTGGCAACGGCTTTCCGTTTGAACCAACCGGTGATCCGATGATTGACGGGGTTGGCCCCGCGTCATGGGCACCGCGCCGCGATGTGCCGGAACTGGATGGCAAAGGGCATCCCAAGATCATCCCGATGGCCGCGACCGAGCATTTCCACGTTTCGGCTGGCCGTGATCCGCGCGGTCTGCCGGTGCAGGGCGGTGATCTGGAGATTGTCGGCACCATCGTGGACATGTGGATTGATGAGCCGGAGCAACTGGTGCGCTACCTTGAGATCAAGCTTGATCCGGCTTGGGGTGAGGGCACCCGTCTGGTGCCGATGACCCTGTGCAAGATCAAATCTGACCGGGTCAAGATACACTCGATCTTTGGCAAGCATTTCAACAATGTACCCAAAACCGCGTCACCCCGGCAGGTGACCCTGCTCGAGGAGGACAAGATCTCGGGCTATTACGCAGGCGGCAA
>JBLRWJ010000023.1:0-30603 GCA_047921315.1 Rhodobacterales bacterium
TCGAGATAGGGCAGGATCAGCTTTTGCTTGATGAAATCCCAGATGATGCGGGTCATCTCGTCGCCGTCAAGTTCGACGACGGGGTTGGCTACCTTGATCTTGGTCATATGGGAAATCCCCCTGTTCTGGATGAATCGGTTCTTGCGGCGGGTCATAGCCTATCACGACCGTTCTGCAAAGACGGTATGCGACTGTATACCAGATTATTTGCAACAAACAGTGCGCATCACTGCGGGATCGGCGCCGCGTCGCGCAAGCGCCGCCGTTCCAGCCGGATCAGACGCCATGTCAGCATCACCGCAATGGCAGATGCGGTGCCAACCCCCAAGGTCATCGGCAGCGGTGTGCCGTTGAAGGCCAGCGCGACAGGGGCGGCAATCAGCGCGCCTGCCACGGTAGAGATCGCCCCGATCACACTGGCGGCGGTGCCTGCGATATGGCCCATCGGTTCCATCGCGATGGCGTTGAGGTTGCCAACCGTCAGGCCGGACTGGAACAAAACGGTGCATTGCCAGATCACATAGACCCCAAACATCGCATCCCCGCGCAGGCCAGCCAGCCAGCACAGGGTGATGATGCTGGACAAGATAACCTGCCCCCCGAATGCCGCTGTGGCCAGCCGCTGCATCCCCAGCCGCATCACAAGGGCCGCATTCAGGATGGAGGCGCTGCCCGAAATCAGTGCCATGCCCGCAAACCATAATGGAAAGCTGGCAGCGCGGTCAAAGACCTGGTCAAAGACCGGCTGGATCAGGCTGATCGTGGTGAATAGCAGCACATAGCCCATGGTCTGCGCCATGATGGACAGGCGCACAACAGGGTGGCGCAGCACCTCGCCCACAGCATGGGCAATGGCGCGGGGTTGCATCGGGCGGCGGGCAGGTTTGGGCAGGGATTCCGGCAGGCGCAGCGCCAGCCACAGACAGGCCAATGCGGCGAAAAGCACAAACGCGCCGAACAGAGCGCGCCAGCCTGCGGCGGCGATGATCCAGCTTCCGATCAGCGGGGCGGCGGCGGGCACCAGCATGAAAACCAGCATCACAAAAGACAGGATGCGCGCCATTTCGCGCCCGTTGTAAAGATCACGCACGATGGCCATGCCCACCACACGCGGCCCGGCCGCCCCCACGCCTTGGATAAAGCGCGCCATCAAGAGCAATTCCAGCGTGGGTGCCGCCCAGGCGAGTGCGGCCCCCAGACCATAAAGTGCGGCCCCGCCAAGGATCATCGGCTTGCGCCCCAAGGCATCTGACATCGGCCCGGTGATCAGGGTGGCTGCTCCCATGCCCAGAACAAAGGCGATCACGATCAACTGCGCCATATTGGGCTTGGCGGGGCTGAGTTCTGCGCCAATGCGGGGCAGGGCGGGCAGCATGGCATCAATCGAAAAGGCGATGATGGCGAATAGCATCGCGATCAGGGCGATAAACTCGGCCTTGGACGGTGCGCGCTTTGTGGGGTGCGCGTCAGGCTGGGACGCGTCAGGTTGGGACGCGTCAGGCGCGGGCATGCGGTGTTAGCCCCCAGCGGTTGTATCGGCGGTATCCTGCGACATGATCTCGTCGATCACGCGCAGCCACACATCGGTTGGCTGTGCCCCCGGCACGGCATGTTTGCCCGCCACGATGAATGTCGGAACCGCGCTGATCCCCATATCCCTTGCGGCAGTATCGCGGGCGATGATGTCATCGCGGTCAGCGGGGCTGTCCAGCAGTTTGCCGATCACCGCTGCATCAAGCCCGGCACTGTCGGCAATATCTGCCAGAACGTCACGGTCACCGATATCGCGGCCTTCCTGAAAATAGGCGCGCATCAGGCTTGATACAACGCGGTCTTGCGCCCCTTCAATGCCGGCCCAATGGATCAGGCGGTGCGCGTCCAGCGTGTTGGGCGTGCGCTGGATACCTTCGAAATTGATCTCGATCCCGGCCTCCTGCGCATGGGCGGCGATCTGGGCATAGATCTGCACGGCGCGCTCCTTGCCGCCGAATTTCTGCTCCAGATAGGCGCGCCTGTCCGCGCCCCCGGCGGGCATATCGGGGTTCAACTGGAACGGATGCCATTCGATAATGAAGGGATGATCTGGCCGCGCCTCCAGCGCGCGGTCCAGTTGCGCTTTGCCGATCAGACACCAAGGGCAGATCGGGTCGGACATGATATCGAGTTTAACCATTGCGGACCTCGTAGAGGGGTTTCAGTGCGCGGCGCAGGATCTTGCCATTGGCACCGGCGGGCAGTGCCTTGAGCCGCACATATACCCTTGGTTGTTTGTAGCGCGCCAGACAGCCTTGGGCAAAGGCTTTCAACTCTGCCTCATCGGTGGGGGTGCCAACATAAAAGGCCACGATGATGCGGGCATCTTCCTTGACCTCGATATCGGTTACGCCGACCTCGTGAATGGCGGGATGGGTGAGCAGGGCCGCCTCCACCTCCATCGGAGAGACACGGTAGCCGCCCGCATTCATCATATCATCGGCGCGGCCCAGATAGGTGATCTGCCCCTGTGCATCCATCATGCCCTGATCGCCCGTCAGGAACCATTCGCCCTGCATCCGGGCGGCAGTATCATCCGCGGCCCCGAAATAGCCCAGCATCAGGCCGGGATCGGTGCGGGCGATGGCGATGGTGCCTTCCGCGCCCAGATCCGCCGGACCATCCGGCCCGATGATCGCCACGCGCCGCCCGTCCTGCGGACGCCCCAAGGTGCCGGCGCTGGCGGGATGGGCCGGGCTGCCGGAAATGAAGGTTGAGCATTCGGACATGCCGTATGCCTCGTAGATGCGGGTGCCTGTCGCCGCGTTCCAGTTCTGGCGCACGCGGTCTGACAGTTTTTCGCCCGCGGCAAGACCGTGGCGCAGGGCTGGCAGGTCCATCTTCATGTGATGGCTTAATATCTTGCGATAAACACCGGGTGCGGCGGCAAAAATTGTAGCAGAATGATCTGATAAAAGCTGCGGCAATGCTGCAATCTCAACCCCCTCCGCCGGGATCAGGGCTGTTGCGCCAACTGACCACGGGTCCATCAGCCCGGTGCCCAGCGTATAGGTCCAGTTGAACGCGCCCGCATGCAGCAAACGGTCCGCCGCGGTCAGCCCGTACCAGCCCTGATGCATCATCCGGCGCGCCCAGATGGCGCGATGCGCATGCATCACGGCGCGCGGGATGCCCGATGTGCCGGAGGTATAGATGATATAGGCCAGCCGGTCGGGATCTCCCATGGCATAATCCGCAGGGGCAAGCCCGCGCATCCGGGCCAGCGTTGCGGTGTCGATGATGGGCAGGCCTGTATCCTCAGGGCAGGCCACGCGCGGATCGCGCAGAATGCCCTTGGGCGATAGCTGCGCCACCATTTTGGCCACTTCGCTGCTGGTCAATTGTGACGATGTCGGCACTGGCACCAGACCCACCGCAATCGCACCCAGATAGGCCAGTGGAAAATCTACCGTATTGCCCAGCCGCATCAACAGGATGTCACCGGGTTTGAAACCGGCCGCCAGAAGGCCGGCGCCGGTGCCGCGCACGGCGGCTTGCAGCTGTGCATAGGTCCAGGTCTCTGCGCTATTTTGGGCGATAACACCCAGCGCGATCTTGTCGGGCATGTCGGCTGCATGGGCCAGCACATAGGCGGCCATATTGAAGGGGCGGGGACAGGGGGCGGCTTGGCCTTGATCAAAAACGGATTTCATCCGCTATTGCTAGGCCGGGGTTGCATCAGTTGCAAGCCGCAGAACGCGGCCCTATATCCTGTGTCCATGACTGACCGCGATCCAAGATCCCTGATCCGCATTGCCCGCGCCGATGGCGGCGCGGCTGTGGCCGAGCCTCTGGATCTGGGGCAACGTGTGCGCGGGTTGCGCAAGGATCTGGGGCTGACGCTGGAACAGGCGGCTAAACAGGCGGGGCTGGCCCGCTCGACCCTGTCCAAGATCGAGAACGGCCAGATGTCGCCCACCTATGATGCGCTGAAAAAGCTGGCAACGGGGCTGGATATCTCGGTGCCGCAACTGTTCACGCCGCCCTCTGCCGGGCAGGCCACTGGGCGGCGCATCCTGACCCGCTCGGGCGAGGGGGCGATGCATGCCACCACCACTTATGAACATGAATTGCTGGCCGAGGGGCTGACGCGCAAACAGATGTTGCCCTACCGCGCCCGTGTGCGCGCCCGCCGGATGGAGGAATTTGACGGCTGGGTGCGCCATGACGGCGAGGAGTTTTTATATGTGCTCACAGGGATGATTCGGCTCTATACCGAATTTTACGAACCCGTAGAGATGCGCCGCGGCGATAGCGCCTATTATGACGGTGCGATGGGCCACAACGTCATCTCTGTCAGCGCGGAGGATGCCACGATCCTGTGGGTCACATCGCTGGTCTGAACAGGGCGTTGCCCTTGGTCAGAACCAGTTGCCCACGCGCCGCGCCCCGCCTGAGATATCCTGCCCGATCCCGTCAATCGTGGCGCATCCGGTCAGCAAGGCCAGACAGCCCAGACCCAGCGCGATAACCGCCAGTTTGTTCATTCTGCTCACTCCTCAAACCACCAGACATCAGGCATCCACCCGATCCGGTCGCCATAAATCGGTGTATTTTCAGGAAATTTCAACTGTCTCCCATGGGCAATGCGATCAACATTGGTTGTCCAAACCGGAATGACATAACGGCCCGCCATCAAAATCCGGTCCAGCGCGCGCACGGCTGCCACAAATTCCTGCGGGTCTTGCGTGTTCAACATATGATCAATCATCGCGTCCGCAGCGGGCACCTGCATGCCCATCACATTGCGGGTGCCGGGCGTGCCTGCGCCTGTGCTGCCCCAATAGAGCCGCTGTTCATTGCCGGGGCTCAGGCTCAGATCGCGGCGAAAGGGCATCATGTCAAAATCCTGCGCGGCCTCGGCCTGCGCATATTGGGCATTGTCCACAGCACGGATCTGCGTGGTGATCCCCAGCCGCTCCAGGGCGGTGCGGTAAATCTCGATCACGGCCAGATTGGCGCGATCGCCTTGCCGCAGCAACACCTCAAGCGTGAAAGGATTGCCCCTGTCATCCACCAACCGCCCGCTTTGCACCTGCCAGCCGGCCTCTTGCAGCAGGGCGGCGGCGCGGCGCAGATCGGCGCGGTTGCGCTCGGACGCATCGCCTTGGGGCAGGGTGATATCCTCAAGAACCCCCGGCGGCAGAGAGGCGGCAAAAGGCATCAGAAGGTCACGCACCCGCCCCTGCGCAGGCCCCGGTTGCAAGCCGAGGTGTGAATTTGCGAAATAAGACGTGATGCGCGGCTGCCGCCCGCCGGTTACGGTGCCGTTGATATAGGGAAAATTGAACGCCAGCAGCAGCGCCTCGCGGACCTTCCAGTCAGACAGATGCGCGCGGGCGGAATTCATCACAAAGCCGGTCATGCCTGTGGGCCGCGCGTGGGTGATCTCGGACAAAATAACATCGCCGCGCCGCACGGCATCAAAGCCAAAGCGCATCTCCCAATCTTCGGCATTGGCTTCGCGCCACACCGTGACTTCGCCGGCCTTGAACGCCTCGAACATCACGGAACTGTCGCCGAAATACTCGATCCGGATCTCATCCAGATTATGCGTACCACGCCGGATCGGCAGATCCTTGCCCCAGTAACCGGGGTCGCGGCGCAGCGTGACATAGCGCCCCTGCTCGTAGCCCGCGATCACATAGGGCGCAGAGCCGATTGGCACATCATGGATAGTGGAGGCGGTGAAATCGCGCCCCTCCCACTGTGCTTTTTGCAAGATCGGGCGCAAACCCGCGATCAGCGCCAGTTCGCGGTCATCGCTGTTAAAGCGGATGCGCAGGCTGCGCTCTGCGGTTTGTTCGATGCTCTCGGTCTGGGCGGCAAAGCCCCGATAGCGGGGGTGCCCTTGGCTGCCCAAGGTCTCGAAAGACCAGATCACATCCGCGACAGTAACCGATGTGCCATCCGAGAATCGCGCCTCGGGATGCAGGGTGAATTCAACCCAAGAGCGATCCTCCGGCACGGTCACCGATTCGGCCAAAAGACCGTAAAGGGTGAATGGTTCATCCCAGTTTCGCGCCATAAGGGATTCGTAGCCCAGAAACCGCAACTGCCAAGGTGCAGTGCCCTTCAATATGAACGGATTGAGCGAATCAAATCCCCCCGTCGCCCCCTCAACCAGACGTCCGCCACGCGGGGCATCAGGGTTGGCATAGGGCAGTGACACAAGATCAGGTGGAAGCGCCGGCTCACCATACATAGCTATGCCATGGCGGGGCGCCGGGTCAGCCTGTGCATGGGCCGCGAGCGCCTGAAAAACAATGGCGCAGGCGGTCACCATCCGGCGATAATGACGGGAAAAATATCGGCTCATTCTGACGGTTGTCCTGCTCTGGCCATCTATTGTTGCCAGTTACGGTAACGCCCGTTTCCCGTCTTTTCAAACTTTTAGCTTGGAAGGCGGCGCAGGATTGCTTATAACAGGGGCACTGCTCGATAGGTTTCTTGCCTGTATGAAACCTGCCTCAATAACTTAACGCCGGCTTCGTGCCGGCGTTTTTTTTATGCACTCTGCCTAAGCGTGTGCCGGGCGGGCGCTCTCGTCTTTCTGATACAGCCCGTGCTATGCTGCATCCGCAAACCCGCCGCCTGTGTTCAGGGCATTCACACATTATTCACAAGGAGGCGCATATGTCGCTGAAAGGGAAGACCGCCATCATCACCGGATCAACATCGGGTATCGGTCTGGGAATCGCGCGCGAACTGGCCCGCGCAGGCGCCGATGTGGTGCTCAACTCCTTTTCCGACAGTGCCGATGATCACGCGCAAGCCGCAACAATCGCGCAAGAGTTCGGCGTGACCGCGCGCTATATTCAGGCGGATATGTCCAAGGCCGACCAGTGCCGCGCCTTGATCGAAACAGCAGGGGCCTGCGATATTCTGGTCAATAATGCAGGTATCCAGCATGTCTGCCCGATTGATGAATTCCCGACCGAGAAATGGGATGCCATCATTGCGATCAATCTCAGCTCCGCCTTTCATACCACGGCTGTGGCTTTGCCGATGATGCGCAAGGCGGGCTGGGGCCGCGTGGTCAACATCGCCTCCGCCCATGGTCTGACGGCCAGCCCCTATAAATCGGCCTATATCGCGGCCAAACATGGGGTGGTGGGCCTGTCCAAGACCACCGCGCTGGAAACGGCGGGGCAGGGGATTACCTGCAACGCGATCTGCCCCGGCTATGTGCTGACCCCGCTGGTCGAGGCGCAGATCCCCGACACGATGAAAAAATATAACATGGGCCGCGAAGAGGTGATCGAGAAAGTCATGCTGGAGCGTCAGCCGTCCCGCGAATTTGCCACCGTGGAACAGTTGGGCGGCACGGCCGTGTTCCTGTGCTCGGATGCAGCCGCACAGATCACCGGCACCACGATCAGCGTCGATGGTGGCTGGACGGCCATGTAAAGATGTGATCCGGCAGGCGTTTCTTCTTGCCTGAAATATCCCGGGGGAATCGCCGCAGGCGATGGGGGCTGGCCCCCGTAAACGGTGTTGTCGTGACATGGGCGTGACAGGGGCGTGACATAGGTGTCAAACGGATCAATCTGGGCCTGCAGGGCGTCGGGGCGCATGGGGCCTTCACATGGAATGTGCTTGACCGTTTGCTGGATAAGAAGGACATCGAAATCGCGGCCATCTCGGGCACTTCTGCGGGGGCGCTGAACGGGGCCGCATGCGTTGCCCGAATTGCGCGCCATCGCATGTGTGAAACGGTGACTTGCGCAAGGCGCGCTGAAGCCCGGCACGATGAAAGATGTGCTGGTGCATATGGTGTCGGATGATGTGCTGATGAATGATCTGTCCGTGGCCACAAAAATCATGCCCAACCCGGTGGTGCTGAGCCGTCTCAAAGTCGCGGGCCGGCATGCGGCAGATGCGTTTCTGACCGCGCATAAGGATGATCTCAATCAGCGCGGCACAGTCGATCTGGCGCAGATGCTGGCCTGAAACCGGGCTGGCAGGGCGGGGCTTGGGGGGCGGCCCCGGCAGATCAGGCTGCCTTGGCAGGACGGCTGGGATCTTTTGCATTGGGATAGACCAGCCCGGCCGAGATGACCAGTTTCGCCGCATCCTCGACGCTCATATCAAGCATGATCACATCCTCTTGCGGCACATAGAGCAAAAAGCCCGATGTAGGGTTTGGCGTTGTTGGCAGAAAAATGCTGAGAAGTGTACCAGCGGCGTTTGCATGTCCGGCAATTTCGCCGCGCGCCTCGGTCGAGATAAAGCCGATGGCCCAGATGCCCTTGCGCGGATATTCGATCAGGCAGGCTTTCTCGAAACTGCGCTCGGATTGGGCAAACACGGTCTCGGCGATCTGTTTGACCCCGGAATAGATCGAGCGGACCACAGGCATCCTGTCCACCAGCGATTCCCCGAAACGCAGCAAGGACCGCCCGATCAGCCCCTTGGCGATCCACCCGACGATGACTGTAAAAACCAGAAAAATCACCACGCCCAGACCGCGCAGATTGATGCCGATATACTGGCCCGGGTTGAAACGGTCCGGCACCAGCGGCAAGACCACACCGTCCACAAACCCGATCAGCGACCAGATGAACCAGATGGTCAGGCCGATAGGGGCGATCACCACAAGCCCCGTCAGAAAGCTGGAGCGCAGCCCGGATAGCGGGCCGGCGCGGCGCGGGGCAGGGGGCTGGTCAGGGTCAAATGGTATCTTCATCGTCAGGTTCCGCAGGCGCTATGCCCCGACATATTTAAGGATCACAGGGGTGTCACACAATGGGGTGCCCCATCATGGGGCCATGATGTCTCGGACAAATGTCATGCACCAGCCCCGGCCTGGGCCTTTATATGCGCCAAGGCCACGGCAATCTCAGCCCCTAAACGGGCGTTGTTCAGCACAAGCGCGATATTCGCCTCCAGCGATGCGCCACCCGTCAGATCATAGATGCGTTGCAGCAGAAAAGGTGTCACAGCCTTGCCCGAAACACCAAGCTCTGCCGCATCTGCCGTGGCCTGCGTGATGACGGGCGCCAGCTCTGCTTGCGAAATCTCGGCAGAAACAGGGATCGGATTAGCGATCAACTGCCCGCCGGGCAGCCCCAGCCTTGCGCGCATCCGGTGGGCGGCGGCGATCGCGGCGGCACTGTCCATCCTCAGCGGCGCCTTGAGGCCGGAACTGGCCGACCAGAAGGCGGGAAAGTCATCCTGCCCATAGGCGATCACCGGCACCCCCAGCGTTTCCAGCACTTCCAGCGTCTTGGGCAAATCAAGGATCGCCTTGGCCCCTGCTGCAATCACGGTGACACGGGTAGCGGCCAGTTCCTGCAGATCGGCAGAAATATCAAAGCTCTGCTCCGCCCCCTGATGCACGCCACCGATACCGCCCGTTGCAAAGACCTCGATCCCGGCCAGCTCCGCCGCAATCATCGTTGCGGCAACCGTTGTGGCCCCCGTCCGGCCTTGCGCCATGCACACGGCCAGATCGGCGCGGCTCAGTTTAGCCACCCCTTTGGTCTGCGCCAATTGCGCCAGTTCGGCCTCCGTCAGCCCGATATGCAATTGCCCGTCCAGCACCGCGATCGTGGCAGGCGTGGCACCTGCATCACGCACAGCGCGCTCCACCTCTTGTGCGGTTTGCAGGTTGCGCGGCCAAGGCATGCCATGGGTGATGATGGTGCTTTCCAGCGCGACAACAGCGCGCCCTGCATCCAGCGCGGCAGAGACGTCGGGCGAGTGGGTATAAAGCATCATGACGGTATCTCTCCGGAAACATAGGTGGCTGCAGCGTCAATCGCGCGGGCCAGTGCCGCGTCATTTGGCAGGCCTGCAGCTTCGGCGGCGATATGCGCGGCCATGAATGTATCGCCCGCGCCGGTCACGCGGGTGACAAGCACCTGTCGACAGAGCAGGGTGATGACCCCTGCTGCGGTAGCATCTGATGCAGGGCATCCGCCATCCGTGACCAAAGCGCGGGCTGCACCGCGCGCCACCAGTGCCGCTGCGGCCTGCGCGGCACTGTCAAAGCTGCGCTGACACAGGATTTCGGCCTCGGCAAGGTTCACATAGAGCACAGCGCGACCATGGGTCAGAAACGGCCCCAGCCGCTCTGCCTTGCCGGGGCTGGCCGGGGCCACCCGCAGATCGGCCAGCGCAAAGCCCGGATGCGTCGCAATCTTGTCCAGCAAGGCGCGGGTCAGATTGCCATCCAGCGCAATAAGGCCCCTATAGGGGTTTGTGCTGTCACCCAAAGGGCCATGGATCAGCGGATGCAGGATCTTGTCCCCCGCCGCCTCAAGACTGTGGGCATCTGCAATGGCGGCGATCAGGCCATTCGCCCCTTCGATCGCCATATAACGGTCTGTAGGCAGATCATCGGACCGATAGAGATGCGCCGTCTGCACGCCCAGCCCGTTGCAGGCGCGGATCAGCTCGTCGCCGTCGCCGTCCCGCCCGACCGCACTCAGCAATATGGGGCGCAGCCCGAACCTTGCCAGCGCCATGGCGATATTCAACGCCACCCCCCCCGGAAGCCGCGTGATGCGCCCCGGCACATCAGCCCCCTGCCGCATATGGCTGGGGGCACGCCCGATCACATCCCACAGGACCGACCCGATACATAGAATGTCATGCTGTTCATCCATGCCTTTCTCTGCCCCGAAGCGCTGCGTGACACAAGCACCCTTCCATATTGTCCGACACGATGCCCCTTGCGCGGCGCGCTTCTTCTTGCCTTAAATATCCAATCCCCCTTGCGCTACGCCATGGAACGCGACCGGAACGCCGTGTGGTTTGCCCCTTGCGCCCCGCCGCCGCCCGTTCTATACGCGCGCCACTGAAATCCCGCAGGCGGGGTGGGCTTATGGGGGAGACATCCCCATATGTCCGCCGGTTGGAGCATCCGCTCTTACACCCCCGCCGAGGCGAAAACCGGAAAAGGAAACGATTTATGGCTCTTCCCGAGTTCACTCTGCGCCAATTGCTTGAAGCTGGCGTTCACTTCGGCCACCAGACGCAGCGTTGGAACCCCCGCATGGGTCCGTTCATCTATGGCGCGCGCAATGGCATCCATATCATGGACCTGACACAGACTGTTCCGATGCTGGATCAGGCGCTGAAAGTCATTCGTGATACCGTTGCTAAGAATGGCCGCATCCTGTTTGTCGGCACCAAGCGTCAGGCCGCTGTGCCTGTGGCCGAAGCCGCCGAGAAATGCGCCCAATATTACATGAACCACCGCTGGCTGGGCGGCACGCTGACCAACTGGCAGACCGTGTCACAGTCGATCAACCGTCTGAAGTCGATTGACGAGCAGATGTCCGGTGGTGCCGAAGGCCTGACCAAGAAAGAGCGTCTGGGCATGGAGCGTGAGCAGGCCAAATTGCAGGCCAGCCTTGGTGGTATCCGCGAAATGGGCGGCGTTCCGGACCTGCTGTTCGTCATCGACGTGAAAAAAGAGCAGCTTGCGATTGCCGAAGCCAACAAGCTGGGCATTCCGGTTGTGGCTGTGGTTGACACCAACTGCTCGCCCGATGGCATCGACTATATCATTCCCGGCAATGACGATGCCGCCCGCGCCATCGCACTTTACTGCGATCTGGTCAGCCGCGCCGCATTGGACGGCATGACGGCACAGATGGGCGCTGCCGGCGTTGATCTGGGCGCGTTGGAAGATGCACCCGTTGAAGAATTGGTGGCCGAGGCCAAGGCAGACGCCTGATCCTGTCACGACACTGACACATGCGGGCGGCATGACCGCCCGCAGTTGCATTTCAATCATCCGAGGAGAGCCGAGCGATGGCGATCACAGCTGCACTGGTAAAAGACCTGCGCGACCGTACAGGCGCGGGCATGATGGACGCAAAGAAAGCACTCACCGAAACCAATGGTGACATGGGGGCGGCCATTGATTGGCTGCGCACCAAAGGTCTGGCGAAAGCCGCCAAGAAATCCGACCGCACCGCGGCCGAGGGTCTTGTGGCCGTTCAGGTCAAGGATGGTCGCGGCGTGGCCGTGGAAGTAAACTCGGAAACCGATTTTGTCGGCAAGAACGCAGATTTTCAGGCGATGGTGGCCAGCTTTGCCACGGCCGCAATGGGCGTGAACGCGGTAGAAGAGCTGAAAGCCGCGCAAGTAAATGGCAAGACAGTGGACGAAGTGCTGACCGAAAAGATCGCCACTATCGGCGAGAACATGTCCGTGCGCCGCATGGCTGTGATCGAAGGGCAGACCGTTGTATCCTATGTGCATAACGCGGCGGCTGACGGTATGGGCAAAATCGGCGTTCTGGTTGCCATGACAGGCGATAACGCGGCGTTTGGCCGTCAGGTTGCCATGCATATCGCCGCCGCCAACCCCGCCTCGCTGAGCCAGGCCGATCTGGACCCAGCCGTGGTCGAGAAAGAAAAGTCCGTTCAGATGGAGATCGCGCGCGAATCGGGCAAGCCCGAAGCCGTGATCGAAAAGATGATCGTGGGCCGCATGCAGAAATTCATGGCCGAAGTGACCCTGCTGGGGCAGGCTTTCGTGGTGAACCCCGATCTGACGGTCGAAGCGGCGGCAAAAGAAGCCGGTGTTGAGATCACAGGTTTCCTGCGTCTGGAAGTGGGCGAAGGCATCGTGGTCGAAAAAGAAGACTTTGCAGCAGAAGTTGCCAAAGTCGGCCGCGGCTGATCCCTTAGCCCTCAAATCGCAGTTTTTCGTTCTGCGCCAGTAAAGAAATCGACGGTGCCGTCCCAAAAGGGTGGCACCGTCTTTTTTTGTCGCCCTTCAAATGGGGATGTGTAGGGCGATTCAAGATGCCGACCTGCAAGCGGAACAATACACAAGCAGGCCGACGACCCGGTTACCCGGACGACACAGAGAGCTTTGGTATCTCAAAGATCTGTCTCGGTGTTCCCTGGCCAAAGCCACCACTCACGGAACATGAACAGGATGCATGTTAACCCAAGGTTAAGGTAGTCTGGTTTTCCCTACCTTTGCTGTAAAACCCCTCAAAACAAGGCAAAAATGGTATGGTATTCCATACCTGCGAAGGGGTGCGCTGCGATCAACGCAACGTCAGGCTTGATAATGCAAAACATGATTCCGGCAGGGAAGGGGGCTCAGGCGTCAATCACAAACATCTGATTCTGGAATGCGGCTTTCAGCACCGCCTGCGCGGTGGTTTCCACATTCAGCACCTCGCGCGCAAGCCGCAGGTGTTTTTCCACCGTGGCGGGGGTCAGGCCCATCAATAAGGCAATATCCTGTGTTGTTTTACCATCACCAACCCATCCCAACGCCTCGCGCTGGCGACGGGTCAGGCTACGGCCGGGGGCGGTGTAGGGCAGGGTCAGGATCTTCAGATGCGCCACATTGTTCATCACCAGAATATCCTGCCCATGCTTGTCCCACAGCGCATCCACCTGATCCTGAAACATCTCGGCCCGCGCTGTCAGCGCGATACCACCTTTGGAGCGTGGAGAGATCGACTTGAACCCGACCGTATAGCCTGCATGCACTTTATGCGACAGGTTGAACTGGATCACCTTCGCCTCGCTTGGGGTCATGTTGCCGGTCTGGATCATATCGGCCACCACACGCCAGCTGCATGCGCCTTCATTTTCCAGCGCCCAGCGCACCATGGGGCCATGAAAATAAAACCCCTCGGACACAAAGGTTTCCGCATAGGTCGTCGGGTGGTTCGTCAGGATGACAAAGTCATCAGGATCACCCAAAGACGTGCCGCTACGGTAACGCGTAAACCCGTAAAGCAGCCGGTCAAACCCGTAGCTTGCCATTTTGCGGCAATGCATATCCCAAAGTTCTTCAAGGGTTTGCGCGTTCGTCAACGCTTCAAGATAGCGGTTCAATGTCATGATGTTGCCTTTTCCAGCCTGCGCGCCTGCAGATGGGCCACCAGCGCACGGATCGCCAAAGCATAGCCCGTGGCGCCAAAGCCGCAAATCTGCCCGATGGCGACTGGTGCGATAAAGGATTTATGGCGGAAAGGCTCCCGCACGTGGATGTTGGACAGATGCACCTCAACCAAAGGCACCGCCGCCGATGTGATCGCATCCATCAGCGCGACGGATGTATGCGTATAGGCACCCGCATTCAGAACGATCCCGGCATGCTGGTTGCGCGCGGCATGGACCGCGTCAATCAATGCACCTTCATGGTTGGATTGCAGGCATGTGACAGAGAACCCAAGTTCTGACGCTTGGGCGGCGCAAAGCGCGTTGATATCCTCCAGCGTCACACGGCCATAGACATCCGGTTGGCGCGTGCCCAGCAGGTTGAGGTTTGGGCCGTTCAAGATCAACAGAGACGACATTGGCCCTCATAATAATTATTCAGCGGTGTATTGATAGCCCCGCGATACCCGTCATGTCGAGAGGCACTGTGCAATCACAGACAGAAAGACGGGCCCATGTGCACGCAACAGGCCGGATGATCCGCTGCGCCAAACGGGTATGTTCATGTGATATCAGGCAGTAAGGACCAGAAACGGCTATCTCAAAATTTAACATAATACTGATTATGCGAATTATGGAGACAGAGAAGGGATCACCCCAACCGCGCCCCGCCTGCATGCACCAGACGCGCGGCAAGCTCATAAAACTGGCCCTTGGCGGTGGTGAACGCCTCGTAATAGCCATCGACCGCGTCCAGGGGCAGACAGGCGTCATCCCCCCTCAGCACAGCCCGCGCCGCCGCAGCCCCGATGACCGTTCCGGGGCCGATCCCGCGGCCGGAATAGCCAAAGATCGCATAGCCTGCATCCTCCAACCGCATGACCTTGGGAATATGGTCTGATGTCATAGAGATACGACCTGACCAGAAATGCTCGAACGGCATATCGCCCACTTGCGGAAACAACTTTGCCAAGGCGCGCCGCGCCCAGCTTTCATGCAGGCCCAAGGCATCCGGATGCCCCATCGCGCCCAGAATGACACGCCCGGCCTGATCCTTGCGGAAGGATGTCATCACGGTGCCGGTATCCCAGCAGCCTTCGCCACCGGCCAGAACCTGTCCTGCCACATTATGCCCAAGCGGTGCAGTGGCCAGTTGAAAGTAATGCACCGGCGTTGTGGCTGGCACATCAGCCCCTTTGACAGGCCGATGGTAGGCATTGGTTGCAATCAGTATTTTCTGTGCAAAAACAGTACCTTGCGGGGTGGTTATACACCATTGTCCAGCGCTGCGCCGTATCGATGTGACCCCGCTGTGCTCATGCAGCACGGCACCTTTCTGCACCGCAATCCGCGCCAGTCCACGCACATAGGCCAGCGGTTGAATTGTCCCTGCCCGCGCATCATGCAATGCGCCATGCACGGCGTTGCTGCCGCTGCGCGCGCGTGCGGCTTGCGCATCCAGCAATGTCACCGGCGCGCCCAGTGCCTTTTGTTGATTAAATCTGTCTTGTAAGTCTTTGAAACCCTTTGGTGAATGCGCGCAATGCAAGGTGCCGGCGCGCACCGGCTCGCAAGCGATGTCATAGGTCTCGATCAGATCAAAGACATCGCCGGGCGCCGACGCAAGGGCCGCGTTCAGCCGTTTGCCTTGGACTTCGCCCAAAGCATCGCATACCGAATCGGGTGGCAGCCAAAGCCCGGCATTGACCAGCCCGACATTGCGCCCTGAACCGCCATGGCCAATGGTTTCCGCCTCCAGCAACACCACAGAGGCCCCATCGCCCGCCGCTGTCAGCGCGGCAGAACAGCCGGTGAAGCCGCCGCCCAGAACGCATAGGTCAACGCTGGTTTGTCCTGTAAAAACATCGGCTTCAAAGGCTTCCTTTGCGCTGGTTTGCCATAGGTTCCGATCCGCTTGCATCACCGCTCCACATTCTGCTTGCCACAACCGGCAGCGGCGCGCCTGCCCCATGGCAAAGCGCGCCGCCCTTCTGGTTACGTCATTCCAGACCGGATCAGAAGAAGGCCTGCAAGCCGGTTTGCGCACGCCCAAGGATCAGCGCATGCACATCATGCGCACCTTCATAGGTATTGACGGTTTCAAGGTTCACCATGTGCCGGATCACGCCGAATTCAAGGCTGATACCGTTGCCGCCATGCATGTCCCTGCTCAACCGTGCGATATCCAGCGCCTTGCCGCAATTGTTGCGCTTGACGATGCTGATCATCTCGGGCGCGGCAGTGGCGGCATCCATCAGACGCCCGACCTGCAGGCTGGCCTGCAGCCCCAGTGCAATCTCGGTCTGCATATCCGCCAGTTTCTTCTGGAACAGCTGCGTTTGCGCCAGCGGCCGCTTGAACTGGTGCCGGTCCAGCCCGTATTGCCGCGCTGCATGCCAGCAGAATTCGGCCGCCCCCAACACGCCCCAGCTAATACCGTAACGCGCGCGGTTCAAACACCCGAATGGCCCTTTCAACCCCTCGACATGCGGCAGCAGCGCATCCTCGCCCACTTCCACATTGTCCATCACGATCTCGCCGGTGATAGAAGCGCGCAGCGACATCTTGTTGCCGATCTTCGGCGCGCTCAGCCCTTTCATCCCCTTTTCCAGCACAAAGCCACGGATCTTGCCGCCATGCGCATCGGATTTTGCCCAGACAACGAACACATCCGCGATCGGTGCGTTGGAGATCCACATCTTCGATCCGGTCAGGACATAACCGCCATCGGTTTTGACCGCGCGGGTCTTCATCCCGGACGGGTCCGATCCGGCATCCGGCTCGGTCAGGCCAAAACAGCCGATCCATTCACCGCTGGCCAGTTTTGGCAGGTATTTCTGGCGCTGCTCCTCCGAGCCGTAGGCATAGATCGGATACATCACAAGGCTGGATTGCACCGACATCATCGACCGGTAGCCTGAATCAACCCGCTCCACCTCGCGCGCGACCAACCCGTAAGAGACATATCCCGCGCCCAGACCGCCATATTCCTCGGGCGTGGTCACACCCAGCAGGCCCATTTCCCCCATTTCGCGGAAAATATCGGGGTCCGTATGCTCGTCTGCAAAGGCTTTCAACACACGCGGCTGCAGCTTTTCCTGCGCATAGGCATGGGCCGAGTCGCGCATCATCCGCTCTTCTTCGGTCAGCTGGTCGTTCAGGCGGAAAGGATCGGCCCAGTCGAACTGCCCCAGATCGGGGGCATCTTTGGCGCGCAGTTTCGGGGCTTGGCGGCTCATTTCGTTCATCTGGGTCCTCCTTCAGGGATCAGCGCGGGCTGCTGATGCGATGCTGCTATGAGTTTTCCGCGCAATGCTATCTTGTCCGGCGGCAAGATACACCATAATCATTCGGTATTAAAACGATAGTTTCGCATCCCTGCATGAGTAAATCGCATAGATGATCGCGCCGCGCCGTTTCTTGCCCTCTATCGCCTCGCTCCGCGCCCTCGAAGCGTTGGAGCGTTTGGGCAGCGCCACCGCCGTGGCCGAGGAATTGTCGCTCACCCAAAGTGCTGTCAGCCGCCAGTTGCAAACGCTCGAGACGCAGATGGGTGTGCCGCTGATCCTGCGTGACGGGCGCAGGATGGACCTCACCCCCCCTGCCCGCGCCTATGTGGCCGAGGTGCGCGAGGCGCTGCACCAGATTGCGCAGGCGTCCTTGCGCCTGCGGGTGCAGCCGCGTGGCGGCAGCCTTGATCTGGCGATCCTGCCAACCTTTGGCATGCGCTGGCTGGTGCCGCGTCTGGCCGATTTCGCGCGCCTGCATCCTGACGTCACAATCAACATGGCCACGCGCTTGGCACCATTCAACTTTGCCACGCAACCTTTTGATGCGGCTATCCATTACGGCGATGCAGATTGGCCCGCAACTGATCACATGCTTCTGCGCAGCGAATCCGTTGTGGCTGTCTGCACACCGGATCTGGCAGCGCGCCGCAGGCTCCATCAGCCTGCTGATCTGCTGTCCATGCCACTCTTGCATATCGAAACCCGCCCCCGCGCCTGGTCTGACTGGTTCGCGGCGCATGGCGTGGCCCAGGACCTCCCTGCCGGAACGCTCTATGACCAGTTCTCGACGATCACGCAGGCGGCGCTGCATGGGTTGGGCGTGGCATTGCTGCCGGATTATCTGGCCGAGCAGGATCTGGCGGCCGGCAGGCTGGTCTTGGCCTATGGTGGCCCCACCCGTACATGTGGCAATTATTACCTTGTCTGGCCCCGCACCAAGGCACAAGACAGCGCCCTTTCGCTGTTCCGCGATTGGTTGGCAACCCAGACCGGGGATGAAGACGGCTTGCCGCGCTGAACATGCCCCTCAGATGGGGCTGGCGTCTTCTTGCCTCAAATATCCTCGGGGGGTGGCCCGCAGGGCCGGGGGGCAGACAGCCCCCCCCCGTTTTCTTGTGCCTTGCGGGCTACATCACGCGGGGCAGGATGACGGTAAAGCTGCTGCCCTGTCCCAATATGCTTTCGATCCGCAGCCTGCCACGGTGGCGGTTCACGATATGTTTGACAATCGCAAGCCCAAGGCCCGTCCCCCCCATCTCGCGGGAGCGGTGCCCATCAATGCGGTAAAACCGTTCGGTCAGACGCGGGATATGCACCGGGTCAATACCGGGGCCGTTATCCGTGACATCCACCCGCAGGGCGGGTCCGCGCAACGATGGGTCGCGTTCGATGATCCTCAGCGTCAGATGCACCCTGGCGGGTTGTCCGCCATATTTGATGGCATTCTCGATCAGATTGCTGAAAACCTGCCGCAGCTGATCCGCCTCCGCCTCGACAAAAACAGGGGTTGTGCCAAGATCGTCTATCAGGCTGCCGCCCGCCTTTTCGACCAGATCTCCAAGGTTGTGCAGGACCGAGCCGATCAGCTCGGTCAGGTCCAGCCGCGTATCGGGGCGCACGCGCTCCATCTCCTCGACCTGGCTCAACGATAGCAGGTCGCGCACCAGACGGTTCATGCGCTGCGCCTCATTGGCCATAATCGTCAGAAACCTGTCGCGTGCGGTGGCATCGTCCTTGGCCGTGCCTTGCAATGTCTCGATAAAGCCGATCAGCGCTGTCAGCGGCGTGCGCAACTCATGGCTGACATTGGCAACAAAATCGCGCCGCATCTGGCCGATCTGCTGCTGGTCGGTCACATCCTGAAAGCTGATCATCACGCCTGATACCGGACCCGCCTCAACAGGCGCGCAATGCACAAGATAGATCACATCATTGGTGCCCTCCTTGGCGATATAGCGCGTTTGTTGCGCCGCACCCTGTGCCCGGCACGCCAGCACCGCATCCAGCACCGATGGTTGCCGGATGATGGTGATGAATGGCCTGTCGTCAGATGGGCCGAACAGCGCCACAGCCCGCGGGTTCATCCCGATGATCCGGTCCTCGGCATCCAGAAACACCGCAGGCAATGGCACAGCGTTCAGGATGCTGCGGATCGTGACTTCGGGCATCTGCGTGATCCTTGCCAGTTGTCGGATTAACCTGTTGTCGCGCCCACAGCATCGGTGAAAACGGCCAACAGCGCCTCTGTCTCCTCCAGCCCGACAGACACACGGAAAAAGCCTTCGCTCATGCCAAGCGCCTCGCGCTCGGCGGCAGGCAGTGCCCGGTGGGACGAACTGGCCGGATGCGACAGCGTTGTGCCGACATCGCCCAGCGTGGGCGCAAAGGCCAATCCCTCGGCCGCGCGGGTAAAGGCATTGGCGGCGGCGCGCCCGCCTGTCAGCTCGAAGCTGACCATATTGCAACCGCGCGCGCCCAGCAGCGCGGTGGCGCGGGCGTGATCGGGGTGATCGGCGCGCATCGGGTAGAGCACACGCTTGACGCCGGGCAGGCTTGCCAGATGATCGGCCAGCGCGCGGGCATTGGCCTCGGCCCGGTCAAAGCGCAGGTTGAATGTGGCCAGCCCGCGTTCGGCCAGCCAGCAATCAAACGGGCTCGCTGTCAGGCCTGTGGTGACCGCGAAATCATAAATCGCCTTTTGCAGCACCGGATCAGCCGCACAGGCATAGCCCAGTGTCACATCCGAATGCCCCGCCAGCAGCTTGGTCACGGAATGGATCACGATATCGGCGCCCGCTGCGAACGGGCGATAGGCGCGCGGCGTGGTGAATGTATTGTCAACCGCCAGCAGGATACCGCGCGCCTTGGCCAGCCGGGCCAGACCTTCGATATCGGCCACCCGCAGCGTCGGGTTCGACACTACCTCAACCAGAATCATCCGCGTCTCGGGGCGCAGGGCGGCCTCCATCGCGGCCAGATCGGTGGGGTCGGCCAGACTGGTGGCAATGCCCAGACGCGGCAAATCCTGCTTCATCAGGCGCAGGGACCGACCATAAAGCTGATCCCCCCCCAGCACATGGTCACCCGCTTTCAGCAGGCCCAGCATCACCGCCGTCACCGCCGACATGCCCGAGGATGTCACGATCCCGCCGATCCCCCCTTCCAGCAGGTCGATCCGCCGCGCCAGAACATCTGCATTGGGATGGCCTTCGCGCGCATAGGTATAGCCGCTGGTGCGGCCCTCATATTGCGCGTCCAGATCGTCAGGCGTGTCCGAGGCATAGACAACAGAGGGGCTGAGAGGCGTGACCACGGGGCGGCTGATACTGTCGGGCATCGGGACAGGGCGGATCAACGAGGCTTTGGAGTTTTTCATGTGATGTCTTTCTTTATTCTGCGCCAGAATTGGCACAGGCCCACAGGATCGGCAAGCCGCGCAAATCCACGCGGTGCCCTCTGTTTCTTCTTGCCTTAAATATCCCCGCCGGAGGCGGACCACCCTGGCATCACAGCGCCTGCAGCCCATGGGCAAAGCGGCGCATATTGGCCTGATAGCCCAGTGCCGAACGATGCAGCCCCTCAATCGCTGCGGCGTCCAACTGGCGCACCACTTTTCCCGGTGCCCCCATAACCAGTGATCCGTCCGGAATTTCCTTGCCTTCGGTGATCAGCGCCCCTGCCCCGATCAGGCAGTTGCGGCCAATCTTTGCGCCATTCAGCACGGTTGCCCCCATGCCGATCAGACTGTTATCGCCGATGGTGCAGCCATGCAGCATGGCTTTATGGCCGATGGTGCAATTGCGCCCCACGATCAGCGGATAGCCCATATCGGTATGCATGACAGTGTTTTCCTGCACATTGCTGCCCGCACCGATGTGAATAAGCTCGTTATCGCCGCGCAGCGTCGCGCCAAACCAGACCGAGGCACCGCTGTCCAGCACCACATGGCCGATCACATTGGCATCCGGCGCGACCCAGAAATCCCCGTCTGCGGGAAATTGCGGGCTGATCCCGTCAAGTGTATATATTGTCATGTCCGCTCCTCGAATTCCTTGTTCAGACGGCGCACTGTCTCGACCAGTGAAGGCTGTTGCGACAGGCGCAGGCGCTCGGCGCTGACGATGGTTTTCAACCGCGCGAAGGTGGTGTCCAGATCGTCATTGACCAACACGAAATCATATTCCGGCCAATGGCTGATCTCGTCGCGTGATTTTGTCATGCGGTCCTCGATCACGCTGTCACTGTCCTGCCCGCGTGATCGCAGACGGCGTTCCAGTTCGGGGATCGATGGTGGCAGGATGAAGATGGACAGCACATGTTTGCCAAGGCTGGAATTGCGCACCTGCTGGCCGCCCTGCCAGTCGATATCGAACAGCACATCCTGCCCCGCTTTGATCGCTTGGGCGACAGGGGCTTTGGGGCTGCCGTAGAAATTACCGAACACCTCGGCATGTTCCAGCATGTCGTCGCGTGCGACCATCTGTTCAAATTCGGCGCGGCTGTGAAAGTAATATTCGCGGCCATGTTCCTCGCCGGAGCGCGGCGGGCGGGTGGTGGCCGATACCGAGAACCGCACCTTCGGGTCCCAGTCGCGCAAGCGGCGGGCCAGCGTGGATTTCCCCGCGCCCGAAGGCGAGGACAGGATGATCAGCAGTCCGCGTCTTTGTTCCATTATCGTCGCCCTCTTCTGCCCCGGTTTGCGTGCCGTGCCCTGATTCACTGAATATTCTGGACCTGTTCGCGCATCTGGTCGATCACGGTTTTCAAATCCAGCCCGATCCGTGTCAGTGTTTTGTGCTGTGATTTGGAACAAAGCGTATTGGCCTCGCGGTTGAACTCCTGCATCAGGAAATCCAGCTTGCGCCCCACCGGATCTGTGCTGTGCAGCAGGGCTTGCGCGGCTGCGATATGGGCGCGCAGGCGGTCCAGCTCTTCGGTGATATCGGCTTTGACGGCGATCAGCGCCAGTTCCTGCGCCACGCGTTGCGGGTCTGCGCCATCGGAATTGTCCAGAACGCGGGCCAGATTGAGGCGCAGCGCGGCGGCGGTTTCATCCGTGCGCGCCTGTGCCGCAGCGGCGATCTGATCCACAAGATCCGTGATCTGCGCCAGCTGCGCGGTGATCACGGCGTGCATGGCTTTGCCTTCACTCTGGCGCATGGCGCAGAAATCGGCCAGAAGCGGCGCGATATCCTCGATCAATGCAGCCAGAAGCGGCCCGGTTTCCATATCAAGGCTGCGGGTGTCCAGCACGCCGCGCAGGCCAAGGATATCGGCAGCGGTCGCCGGGGCCAGTGACAGGCCGGCTTGCATCGCCTCGGCCTCGACATGGGCCATGGCGGTGATGATGGCCGACAGACCCGCCGGATTGACCGAGACCTCGCTTTGCCCCTCATCCCGTGTCAGGCGCAGGCTCAGCGTGACATTGCCACGCCCGATCGCCGCGGTCAGGCGCGCGCGCAGCCGCGCCTCCAGCCCGTCGATCCAATCGGGCACGCGCAGCCGCAGGTCCAGCCCCTTGCCATTGACGCTGCGCAAGTCCCATGTCCAGCTTGCGCCATGGGCAGCACCTGTCCTTGTGGCAAACCCTGTCATTGATTCGATCATGCGCGCGTCTCCTGCGGATAGTGGTGTCGCGGCTTGAAAAGCCTTTCTGCGGCTTTCGCCTAGCCTGTCCTGCAACGAACGGCAAGCAGTCCTGACCGAAACGGAGGCTGCGCCGAAGGTTAACCAAACCTGCCAAATTTGTGACACATTTTCGATAAATTATGCCATATTCATCTTTAGATAACGATTTAAACTTTAGATGACAGCAAGGACCGCCGCGATGCCTGACAACATGACAGCGCAAATCCCGAACCCAAACAGCAATGTGATTGCCATGAGTGCCCACAGACCAGATGCGCGGTTTTCCCATATCTCCCAGGTCGAGGGCTATTGGCATGCGTTGCGCGGGGCACGCGCCGTGCCGCGCCGCGCCGAGGTGGACCCGCGCGGGATTGCGCGGGCATTGGAGCGCGCCTTTATTCTGGAACAGATGGCACCGGGTGTCGGGCGTTTGCGCATCGCGGGGACGCATCTGGCGGACATTCTGGGAATGGAGGTGCGCGGCATGCCGCTGACCGCCTTTTTCATGCCCGAGGCGCGCAATGATCTGTCTGCTTGTCTTGACCAGGTCTGCAGCACGCCCAGCGTGATGACCCTGTCTTTGATGGCCGATACCGGGATTGGCAAACCCCCTTTCGAGGCGCGGATGTTGCTGCTGCCATTGCGCGATGAGGCGGGGGTGATCAACAGGGTGTTGGGATGTCTGGACAGCAGCGGGCTGATCGGGCGGGCACCGCGCCGCTTTACCATCACGTCGCGGCGCGTGACCGCGCTGCGGGGGGGTGATCTGGCGCAAGCCCCGGCTGTCATGTCGCCTCCGGTGGAAGCGGCCAACCCGCTGCGCGGTTTTGGCGAAAGCCAAAGCCCCTTTACCGGCGCGCCAAGCAAACAGAATGCGCATGTCGGCGCAGGGTCTGCCGGTCAGGGCCAGATCAGACAGGGCCAGATCAGGCAGGGCCAGATCAGACAGGCACATGGTCTTGATCAAGGCCCCATGGACGGGCCGCCCAGCGGGCGGCCGCATCATCTGCGTCTTGTCCGGTCTGACCGGTGATCACACCGCGGCGGCGGATTGACGCTCGGCCCGCAGGCTGGACAGTTCTTCGGCGACCAGAAACGCCAGTTCAAGCGATTGGCTGGCATTCAGGCGCGGATCGCAGGCGGTGTGATAGCGATCTGACAGATCCTCGTCGCTGACAGCGCGCAGGCCACCGGTGCATTCGGTCACATCCTGCCCTGTCATCTCGAAATGCACACCGCCGGGGATGGTGCCCTCGGCTTTGTGCACGGCAAAAAATTCACGCACCTCACGCAGCACGGCGTCAAACGGTCTGGTTTTGTAACCGCTGGAGGATTTGATCGTGTTGCCATGCATCGGATCACAGACCCACAGCACATTGGCCCCCTCATCGCGCACCGTCTTGATCAGGCGCGGCAGATGCTCGGCGACCTTGCCCGCACCAAAACGCGCGATCAGGGTCAGGCGGCCCGCTTCGTTCTGCGGGTTAAGCTTGGCCATCAGCGCCTTGAGGTCATCCGAGGTCATGCTGGGGCCGCATTTCAATCCGATCGGGTTGAGAACGCCACGGCAATATTCCACATGCGCGCCATCCGGCTGGCGGGTGCGATCCCCGATCCAGACCATATGGCCGGAGCCAGCCAGCCATTTGCCCGAAGTGGTATCAAGCCGGGTCAGCGCCTCTTCATATTCCAGCAACAACGCCTCGTGGCTGGTGTAGAAATCCACCGTCTGCAGCGTATGCGCCTGTTTGCTGTCGATGCCAGCCGCTTTGATGAAATCCAGCGTGTCGCTGATGCGGTTGGCCATATCGCGATATTTCGCGGCCTTCTCACCCTCGGTAAAGCCCAGCGTCCAGCTATGGACCTGATGCACATCGGCATAGCCGCCCGTGGAAAAGGCGCGCAACAGGTTCAGCGTGGCTGCGGCCTGCAGATAGGCTTGCAACATGCGCTGCGGATCGGGTTGGCGCGCCTCAGGTGATGCTGACAGATCGTTGATGATATCACCGCGATAGGATGGCAGCTCGATCCCGTCGATCACTTCGGTCGGGGCCGAACGCGGCTTGGCGAATTGCCCCGCCATACGGCCAACCTTGACCACAGGAACCTTGGCCCCATAGGTCAGCACCATCGCCATTTGCAGTATCACCTTGAAGGTGTCGCGGATCGCATTGGCGCTGAACTGCTCAAAACTTTCGGCGCAATCACCGCCCTGCAGCAGGAATGCCTCACCGCGTGCGGCCTCACCCAAAGCCGTCTTGAGTTTGCGGGCCTCGCCGGCAAAGACCAGCGGCGGGTATTTCGACAATTGGGTTTCCACCGCATCCAGCGCCGCTGCGTCCAGATAATCGGGCATCTGAACCCGGGGGCGGTTGCGCCAATCGGTTTTCTGCCACTCGGTCATATCGGTATCTCCGCGAAACTGCTAATATCCGGCCTTCTATACAAAAGCCGCGCCCCTCATGCCATAAGGGATTTGCGATTGGGCGCATAGGCGCGACATCACTGGTCGTGATTTGGCGCAATTACACCTTGGAACGCCGCTGCGGCCCTTGATGCGGACAGCCAAAGCTGATCAATTATCCGGCAACCCCGATGGAGCGCCTTCAAGATGTCCTCGCCCCGCCAAACGGCCCCTTCCCTGGCCAACGCCGCCCAGCCGCGGCGCTTTATATTCGTGTTGCTGGATAATTTTACATTGCTCAGCTTTGCGTCGGCTTTGGAAAGCCTGCGGATTGCCAACCGTATCCTGAACCGCACCGCCTATAGCTGGAAGCTGATTGGCGAAGGGGGGGGGCAGGTGCATTGTTCGGCGGGAACCGCGTTTCAACTGGATTCCGATCTGATCGAACTGGGCCGCGACGATGTTGTGGTTGTGTGCGGCGGCGTTGATATTCAGCGTGCCACCAGCAAAAAAGTCATCTCGTGGCTGCGGCGCGAGGCGCGCAAGGGCATGTTGCTGGGCGGTTTGTGCACCGCCAGTTACACATTGGCCAAAGCCGGATTGCTGGATGGCAAGCGGGCCACGATCCACTGGGAGAATCAGGACAGTTTCGCCGAAGAGTTCGAGGAGGTTGAGCTGACCAAATCGGTGTTCGTGGTGGATGGCAACCGTTTCAGCACGGCGGGGGGGATCGCCTCCATTGATCTGATGCTGAAACTGGTCGCCAATGACCATGGCGAGGATACGGCCAATCTGGTGGCGGACCAGTTCATCTATTCCGCGATCCGCACCGATCAGGACACGCAGCGCCTGTCAGTGCCAACCCGAATCGGTGTGCGCCACCCCAAGCTCAGCCGTGTGATCCAGATGATGGAAAGCCATATCGAAGAGCCGATCAGCCCCTCGGTTCTGGCGCGGGATGTGGGCATGTCAACGCGGCAGCTGGAGCGGCTGTTTCGCCGCTATCTCAGCCGCAGCCCCAAGCGGTACTATATGGAGCTGCGCCTGTCCAAGGCCCGCAATCTGCTGATGCAGACCGATATGAGCGTGATCAACGTGGCGCTGGCCTGTGGCTTTGCCTCGCCCTCGCATTTCTCGAAATGTTATCGCGCGCATTATGATACCACGCCCTACCGCGAGCGCGGCAGCCATGCCACGCGGCTGTCGATCTGAGAGCGTCCTCTGATCGGGAGGCGATACGCCTAGGGTGCGATCCGGTAAACGGTGCCGCGCGCCTCGGATATAAACCAGATTGATCCGTCAGGGGCCTGTCTTATGTCGCGCACGCGTGCGGTTTCGCGGCCTTTGATCTGTTCCACTTCGCGCAAGGGCGCACCGCCCAACCGCGCGATATAGTCAAATTTCAGCGATCCCACAAACATCTGCCCGCGCCATGCAGGCCACAGATCGCCGGTATAGATCGCCATGCCAGACGGGGCCATGGACGGATCCCAGTAAAGATCAGGCTGCGCCATCCCGTCTTTATGGGTGCCCTCACCGATCTTGGCGCCGGAATAATGCACGCCGTAGGAAATGACCGGCCAGCCGTAATTCGTGCCGCGCCGCACGATGTTCACCTCATCGCCGCCGCGCGCGCCGTGTTCGTTCAGCCAAAGCTGCCCGGTCCCGTCCAGCGTGGCCCCTTGCGCGTTGCGGTGCCCATATGACCAGATTTCCGGCAAAGCCCCCGCCTGTGACACAAACGGATTGTCGCGCGGCACTGATCCGTCACGGTTGATGCGGATGACCGTGCCATTATGGCTACCCAGATCCTGGGCGCTGTCGGGCTGGCCCCTGTCACCGATTGTCAGGAAAAGCGCGCCATCGCGCGCCTCCACGATGCGCCCGCCAAAGTGGCGCCCCCCGGTCGAGCCGGGCGACATTTCAAACAGCAGGCGCAGATTGTCCAGCCTGCTGCGGTCCGCGTTCAGACGCGCCACGGCCATCGCCGTGCCCTCGGCGCGGCCTTGCGGCTTGGCATAGCTGAAGATGATTTCAGAGCTTTGCGCAAAATCACGCGGCACGATGACATCCAGCAAGCCCCCCTGCCCGTTCACCCGTATTTGTGGCAAGCCCCGGATTTGCTGACGCGCGCCTTGGGCTGTGACATGCCACAAGCGCCCTTCGCGTTCTGTCACCAGAAAGCTGCCATCGGGCAGAAAGGCCACCGCCCAAGGTGTCTCGAACCCGTCGGCCATCTTGGTCACACGCAAGGTGCCATCGCGACTGTCCAACGCAAGGGCTGGCCCCGCCGCCAACAAATGGCTGCCAAAAAGGGCGCAAAGTAGTATGATCTGGCGAATGTGATGCATGAATGACCTGCGGTATTTTGGGGCAAAGCCTAGCACGGCAAATCGCGGATATGATCCGGCTACGGGATCACAAAAAGTCGCGTTCCAGTGATCCGGGGCTTCGCATTGTTCTTTTCTTTTGCATAAAGTGGTCATAACCTGCCCCCCGGACTTGAGTTCCAATATGGGAGATAATCATGAAAAAACTGCTTTTGGCCACAGCCGCAACCGCATTGATGGCGGGTTCGGTCTCGGCACAGGAGATCAAGATCGGCATCATTCTGGGCTTCACCGGCCCGCTGGAATCGATCACGCCAAGCATGGCCGCCGGGGCCGAGCTGGCGATTGCCGAGGTCAACGCGGCTGGCACCTTGCTGGATGGCGCAACCGTCACCTCTGTGCGCGCCGACTCGACCTGTATCGATGCCAGCGCTGCAACGGCTGCGGCAGAGCGTCTGATCACGTCTGAGAATGTGAACGCGATCATGGGCGCGGATTGCTCTGGCGTGACCAGTGCAATTCTGCAGAACGTGGCGCGCCCCAATGGCGTTGTGATGATCTCGCCCTCGGCGACATCGCCGGGCTTTACCACAGCTGAAGATGACGGCTTGTTCTTCCGCACAGCCCCTTCCGATGCCCGTCAGGGTGTTGTGATGACCGAAGTGATCATGGATCGCGGGATCGATACCGTGGCTGTGACCTACACCAACAATGACTATGGCAAAGGTCTGGCCGATGCGTTTGAAGCGGCCTTTGTGGCCGCTGGCGGCACCGTGACGATCAATGTCAGCCATGAAGATGGCAAGGCTGACTATTCATCCGAGGTCGCCTCGCTGGCCTCTGCCGGTGGCGACGTTCTGGTCGTGGCAGGCTATACCGATCAGGGTGGCAAGGGCATCATTCAGGCCAGCCTTGATTCCGGTGCGTTTGACACATTCGTTCTGCCTGACGGGATGGTTGGCCAGCAGCTGGTGGATGATATCGGCTCGGGTCTGAACGGATCATTTGGCCAGTATCCCGGCACGGATAGCGCCGGCGCGGAAATGTTTCAGGAACTGGCCGCGGCTGCTGGCTTTGAGGGCACATCCGCCTTTGCACCCGAAAGCTATGATGCGGCGGCGCTGATCCTGCTGGCGATGGCCAAGGCCGGATCTTCTGCATCGGCTGATTTCAAGGATCACGTGATGGATGTGGCCAATGGCCCCGGCGAAGAAATCTTCCCCGGTGAACTGGCCAAGGCGATCGAGATCCTGAACGCTGGCGGCGATGTCGATTATGTCGGCGCAACAGCCGTCAACCTGATCGAACCCGGTGAATCCGCAGGCAACTACCGCGAGATCGAGATCAAGGATGGCGTGATCGAGACCGTGAAGTTCCGGTGATCTGACGTTACGACAACGCACGGCGCGGGGATCTTTCCCGCGCCGTTTGCATAAGATAAAGGCACGCAAAAAAATAACAGTGCCGGGGGAAAAGGTATGATCAAAGTCGACAACGTCGTAAAGGCGTTTGGTGGGTTTCGTGCTGTGGACGGGGCCTCCCTTGAGATCGCGCAAGGCACGATCACGGGGCTGATCGGCCCCAATGGCGCGGGCAAGACCACGCTGTTCAACGTGATTGCGGGCGTGTTGCCGCCGTCATCTGGCAAAGTCACCATGCTGGGCGAGGATATCACCGGCCTGCCACCGCATGCGCTGTTCCATAAGGGGCTGCTCAGAACCTTTCAGATTGCGCATGAATTCGGCTCGATGAGTTGCCGTGAGAACCTGATGATGGTGCCGGGGGACCAGTCCGGCGAAAAACTGTGGAATACATGGTTCGGCCGCAAACGCATCGCAGAGGAAGAACGCGCCTTGCGGGCCAAGGCGGATGAGGTGCTTGAATTCCTGACCATCAGCCATTTGGCCGAACAGAAGGCCAGTGAGGTATCCGGCGGGCAGAAAAAGCTGTTGGAACTGGGGCGCACCATGATGGTGGATGCGCGCATCGTCTTTCTGGACGAGGTGGGCGCAGGCGTGAACCGCACGCTTTTGAACACGATCGGTGATGCGATCATCAAGTTGAACAAGGAACGCGGCTATACATTCGTGGTGATCGAACATGACATGGATTTTATCGGCCGCCTGTGTGATCCGGTGATCTGTATGGCCGAGGGCAAGGTTCTGGCCCAAGGCACGCTGGACGAGATCAAGGCCAATGAACAGGTGATCGAGGCCTATCTGGGCACAGGTCTGAAGAATAAGGACAAGATCGGCGCATGAGCAGCAGCAACCCCTATCAGGATGATCGCGGCAATAAGGACCGCTCGATCACTAACCCTGCGGGACAGGGCACCCCGATGCCCCGCAGCAAAAGCGGCAAGGTCACCCCTGCCCCCGGCGGCCCTTTTCTGATCGGCGAGGCGATGACCGGCGGCTATGGCAAAGGCCCCGATATCCTGCATGAGTGCACCATTGCGGTGGACCGTGGCGAGATTGCCGTGATCGTCGGCCCCAACGGGGCGGGCAAATCCACGGCGATGAAAGCGGTGTTCGGGATGCTGGATGTCCGGTCTGGCCGGGTGCTGCTGGATGGCGAGGATATCACCGCGCTGACCCCGCAGGACCGCGTGGTCAAGGGCATGGGCTTTGTGCCGCAGACCAGCAATATCTTCACCTCGCTGACGGTTGAGGAAAATCTGGAAATGGGTGCCTTTATCCGCACAGATGATTTCCGCGATACGATGGCGCAGGTCTATGACCTGTTCCCGATCCTCAAGGAAAAGCGCCGCCAGCCTGCGGGCGAATTGTCCGGCGGGCAACGTCAACAGGTTGCCGTGGGGCGTGCGCTGATGACGCGGCCCAAAGTGCTGATGCTGGATGAACCAACGGCAGGCGTGTCGCCCATCGTGATGGACGAGCTGTTTGACCGGATCATCGAAGTGGCCCGCACCGGTATTCCGATCCTGATGGTGGAACAGAACGCGCGTCAGGCGTTGGAAATTGCTGACAAGGGTTTTGTCCTTGTGCAGGGGCGCAATGCCTTCACCGACACCGGCAAGGCCCTGATGG
>JBLRWJ010000024.1:0-27785 GCA_047921315.1 Rhodobacterales bacterium
TTCGCTGACGCCGGACGATGCTGTGGCCTATGCCGCGCGCATCCTGCAGGATCAGTTGTCGATCTTCGTGAACTTTGACGAGCCCGAAAGTGCTACGCGGTCTGACGTGGATGACGGGCTGGAATTCAACCCGCTGCTGCTGAAGAAGGTTGACGAGCTGGAACTCTCCGTGCGTTCGGCCAACTGCCTGAAGAACGACAATATCGTATATATTGGCGATCTGATCCAGAAAACCGAAGCGGAAATGCTGCGCACCCCGAACTTTGGCCGCAAATCCCTGAACGAGATCAAGGAAGTGCTGTCTGGAATGGGTCTGCATCTGGGAATGGATGTGGAGGATTGGCCACCAGACAATATCGAGGATCTGGCCAAGAAATTCGAAGACGCGTTCTAAGAATGGGGGGCAGGGGGAAACACCTGCCCTTTCAATGCCCGCACTGGCGGGGACAATAAGGGCATGGTGCCCCAAGGAGAGTGGCTGACCCGCATCGGCCACCGGACAAAGCAAACAAGCTTCGTAAAGCTGTAAGGAGAACGACAATGCGTCACGCAAGAGGTTACCGCCGCCTGAACCGCACCCATGAGCACCGCAAGGCGCTGTGGGCGAACATGGCAGGCTCGCTCATCGAACATGAGCAGATCAAGACAACTCTGCCCAAGGCAAAAGAACTGCGCCCGATCGTTGAAAAACTGATCACGCTGGGCAAGCGCGGCGATCTGCATGCCCGCCGTCAGGCTGGTGCCCAACTCAAGCAGGATGCCTATGTGGCGAAACTGTTTGAAATTCTTGGTCCGCGCTACAAGGACCGTCAGGGCGGCTATATCCGCATCATGAAGGCCGGTTTCCGTTATGGCGACATGGCACCGATGGCGATCATCGAATTTGTGGACCGCGACCCGAACGCCAAAGGCGCCGGTGACAAGGCCCGCGTTGCTGCAGAAGAAGCCGCCGAGGATTGATCCTTTGGCCAATGGCCCGTTGATACAGACCCCCGCCCCGCACAGGGCGGGGGTTTTGCGTTTCGGTGGCCGCGCTTGTAAGTCACGCGCAGGCTGATCATATCAGGGCGATGATAACAGGGAGGCTTCGATGTTCCGCTCCAGTCCCGTCATTCTTGCATTGTCGGCGTTCTTGCTGATCCAGCCTGCCTTGGCGCAAACGCAAGTGCCGCAAAGCCAGTCTGACATTCACTTCAGCTTTGCGCCGCTGGTGAAAGAAGCAGCGCCCGCCGTAGTCAATATCTACGCCAAGCGCGTGGTGGCCGTACGCTCCAGCCCCTTTGCGGGTGATCCTTTTTTTCAGGGGCTGTTCCGGGATTTCGGAACCGTCCGCCCACAGGTGCAGAACAGCCTTGGCTCTGGCGTGATCCTGTCGCCTGACGGGATTGTCGTGTCCAATTACCACGTTGTGGGTGAGGCGACGGATATCCGCGTGGTTATGGCTGACCGGCGGGAATACAGCGCCTCGGTCATTCTGGCGGATGAGGAAAGCGATCTGGCCATCCTGAAGCTGGACGCGGCCACTGATCTGCCTGCCTTGGCGTTTCGGGATAGCGACAGTGTCGAGGTGGGAGAGCTGGTGCTGGCGATCGGCAATCCTTTCGGCGTGGGTCAGACGGTCAGCAGCGGGATCGTTTCGGGGCTGGCGCGGTCTGGCACGGCATCCGGCACCGGACGGGGCTATTTCATCCAGACCGATGCGGCCATCAATCCGGGCAACTCGGGTGGCGCGTTGATTGACGTGACTGGTGCTTTGATCGGCGTGAATACCGCGATTCTGACGCGGTCTGGCGGATCAAACGGGATCGGCTTTGCAATTCCGGCTAATCTTGTGGCGCGCTTTGTCGAGCAGGCCCGCGCTGGCCAATCCACTTTTGTGCGTCCATGGGCGGGGATGAACGGCCAGTCTGTGGATGCGGATCTGGCGGCGGCCTTGGGGCTGGACCGTCCGGGCGGCATCGTCATTTCAGAACTGCACCCTGACAGCGCCTTTTTTGCCGCAGGCTTTCAGCGTGGTGACGTGATCCTTGCCGTTGATGATCAGCCCGTGAACACCCCGGCAGAAATGGTGTTTCGCATGTCAGTGGCCGGTCTGGGCGCAGAGGCTGCCGTGACCCGGATGCGTGATGGCGTGCCGGAAACCGTGATGGTCGGGCTTGTTGCCGCGTCAGACAGCCCTGATCGGGACCGGCGGGTGATGGATGATCGTAGCCCGTTGCCCGGCCTGATTGTGATGAATGTCAATCCGGCGGTTCTGGCGGAATATAGTTTGCCGCTCAGCACAACGGGGGTGATCGTGGATGATCCCGGCCCTTATGGTGCGCGGCTTGGGTTGCGGGCGGGGGATGTGATCCTTACGATCAATGGCATTGATACAACCCGGACCGCACAAATCCCCGATGCTTTGGTCGCCGCACAGGCCGCGCGTGGTGTGTCGGTTGATCTGTTGCGGGGCGCGCAACGCCTGTCGCTGCGCAGTCGGCTTTAGGCGAATGGCTGATCTGTTCGATACTGGCGCGGATGCCACTGGCGCGGATAACACCACTGCCAGCAACGCGCCGCGCCCTTTGGCAGACCGTCTGCGCCCGCAAAAGCTGGATCAGGTGATCGGGCAAGAGCAGGTTCTGGGGCCGGATGCGCCGCTTGGGGTGATGCTGGCCTCTGGGTCTTTGTCATCGCTGATCTTGTGGGGGCCTCCGGGGGTGGGCAAAACCACCATCGCGCGGCTTTTGGCGGATGCGACCGATCTGCATTTCATCCAGATCAGCGCTATTTTCACCGGCGTTCCGGAATTGCGCAAAGTGTTCGAGGCCGCGAAGATGCGCCGCGCAAACGGGCAGGGCACGTTGCTGTTCGTGGATGAGATCCACCGCTTCAACAAGGCGCAACAAGACGGGTTTTTGCCACATATGGAGGATGGCACGATCCTTCTGGTGGGGGCCACGACCGAAAACCCCAGTTTCGAGTTGAACGCCGCATTGCTGAGCCGGGCGCAGGTTCTGGTGCTCAATCGGCTGGATCTGGCCACTCTGGAGCGGTTGGCGCAACGGGCAGAGCAGGCGCTTGGCCGCGCGCTGCCATTGACCGGACCGGCGCGTGAGGCCCTGCTGGAAATGGCTGATGGCGATGGGCGCGCATTGTTGAACCTGATCGAACAGGTGGCAGCATGGAAGGTTGATGCCAAGCTGGACGTTGACGCGCTTGCCACCCGCCTGATGCGGCGCGCCGCGAAATACGACAAATCGGGGGATGAGCATTACAACCTGATCTCGGCGCTGCACAAATCGGTGCGCGGCTCTGATCCTGATGCAGCACTTTATTGGTTTGCGCGCATGCTGACGGGCGGCGAAGACCCGCGTTATCTGGCGCGGCGGCTGACGCGTATGGCGGTGGAGGATATTGGTCTGGCTGACCCGCAAGCCCAAGCTGTGTGTTTGCAGGCTTGGGAAACCTATGAGCGGCTGGGCAGCCCTGAGGGTGAGCTGGCACTGGGGCAGGCGGTCACCTACCTTGCGCTCGCGCCGAAATCCAATGCGGGCTATGTCGGGTTCAAGGCGGCCATGGCCCTGGCCAGAAAGACCGGATCGGAACCGCCGCCAAAGCATATCCTGAACGCGCCCACAGGATTGATGAAGGCACAGGGCTATGGCGCTGATTATGCCTATGATCACGATGCCGAAGATGGTTTCTCCGGGCAGAACTATTTTCCCGAAAGCGTCAAGCGCCCGGTTCTATACCAACCTGTCGAGCGTGGCTTTGAACGTGAATTGAAGCGCCGTCTGGATTACTTCGTCAAGCTGCGCGCAAAGCGCGGGGCGGGCTGACCCCGACCCATAGGAAAACTTGACATTCTCCGCCTGTCTCGCCACTGAAAGGCGCATGTTGACCACTCTGCTTCAGGTCGCCCTTGGCGGCGCAATCGGTGCCGCGGCCCGTTATCTGACCTTCGTCGGTGCTATCCGGTTTTTCGGGGCAGGTTTCCCTTGGGGCACGCTGGTGGTGAATGTTGTTGGATCATTTCTGATGGGGGTTCTGGTTGTCGTTCTGGCGCAACGTGACGCAACGCGGCTGGCACCCTTCCTGATCACCGGACTATTGGGTGGTTTCACGACATTTTCGGCTTTTTCGCTTGATGCGATGGCGCTGTACGACAAGGGCGAGACCATGCTGGCCGCCTTTTACATCGGGGCCTCGGTGATTTTGTCGCTGAGTGCCTTGGCCGTGGCCATGGTGGTCGCAAAAGAGGTGTTGCAATGAGCCGCGTTCAGACAATCCCCGTATCATTGGATGATTCAGACCAGCGGCTGGATCGCTGGCTGCGCCGCATCTTTCCGCATCTGACGCAAGGTATGGTCGAGAAGATGTGTCGCAAAGGCGAGTTGCGCGTGGATGGGGGCCGCGTCAAGGCGGCCACACGGCTGGAGGCAGGCCAGCAGGTTCGTATTCCGCCGCTGCCCGATCCCGAACAGATGACGGTGATGGCGGAAACGCGGATGAATCCGTCCGATATCAAGATGATGCAGGATGCGGTGATCTATAAAGATGACTACATCATCGCGATTTCCAAACCTGCCGGACTGCCCTCGCAAGGGGGAAGCAAGACGGTCAAACATGTCGATGGTCTGGCCGAGGCGTTGCGCTTTGGCTATGAGGAAAAGCCGCGTCTGGTGCATCGTCTGGATAAGGATACAACAGGTGTTCTGGTGCTGGCGCGTGACCGCAAGACCGCCGCTGCCTTGACGGAGGCGTTCCGCCACCGTGAAACGCGCAAGATTTACTGGGCCATCGTCGCCGGTGTGCCAACGCCCTATCTGGGCGAGATCAAGTTCGGTCTGGTCAAGGCCCCCGGCCACGGTGCCAAGGGCGAGGGCGAAAAGATGCATGCCGTGCATCCCCGCGATATCGACAAGACGCCCGGTGCCAAACGCGCCCATACGCTTTATGCCACGCTTTACCGTGTCGGCGGGCGTGCTTCCTGGGTGGCGATGGAGCCGCTGACAGGGCGCACGCATCAGTTGCGCGCCCATATGGCCGAGATCGGGCATCCCATTGTCGGTGATGGCAAATATGGCGGGTCCGGTCAGGAAAACATGGGCGATGGCTGGGGATCACAGCTGGGTGGCATCATCTCGAAAAAGCTGCATCTGCATGCGCGCATGTTGCGGTTCGAGCATCCCCATACGCGCAAGGTGATCACCATTACCGCGCCGCTGCCTGATCACATGGCCCATAGTTGGGACACGTTCGGCTGGACCGAGGATCTGGCCGCCGAAGACCCGTTCGAGGCGCTGCGGTGACAGATCCTGTGCGGCTGGTTGTTTTCGATGTTGATGGCACGCTGGTGGACAGTCAGGCCGATATCCTGAGCGCAATGGCCGCGTCTTTCGCGGCGCAAGGTCTGCCTATGCCCCCGCGTGAGGCTGTTTTGTCCATTGTGGGGCTGTCCTTGCATGAAGCGATGGCGCGGCTGGTGCCGGATCTGCCTGAAACGCTCAGGGCTGCATTGGTGGATGGCTATAAACACGCTTACATGACATCGCGGATATCCAGCGATACGCAACAAACCTCGCCGCTATATCCCGGCGCGCGGGCTGTGCTGGATCTGTTGTCGCGGCAGTCCCATACGTTGCTGGGGGTGGCGACGGGCAAATCGCAACGTGGCCTTGATGCGCTGATCGTCAGCCATGGGCTGGAGGGGCTGTTTCTGACGCGGCAAGTGGCGGATCATCACCCCTCAAAGCCGCATCCTTCGATGTTGCTGGCAGCTTTGCGCGAAACGGGCGTTGATGCCCGCAATGCTGTGATGGTGGGCGATACCAGCTATGATATGGACATGGCGCGCGCTGCGGGGATGCGTGCGATCGGTGTCAGTTGGGGCTATCATACGCCCGCGGCTTTGCGTGCTGCGACCTGTGTGATCGACCGTTTCGAGGATCTGCCGCCCCTGCTGGAGGATTTCTGGAGGATCGCAGCATGAGCGACTGGAAAGCCAAGCGTTTCTGGACACAGGCAACGGTGGTTGAGGCGGGCGATGGTTTCACGGTTCATCTGGATGGCAGGCCGATCAAGACACCAGCCAAAGCGCCGCTGATTGTGCCAACCCGGCCCATGGCGCAGGCCATCGCCGTTGAATGGGATGCGCAAGTCGGAGAGATTGACCCGCACGCAATGCCCGTGACCCGATCGGCCAATGCCGCCATCGACAAAGTTGCCCTGCAACATGGCGAAGTGGCTGACATGATTGCCGAATATGGCGATAGTGATCTGCTGTGTTACCGCGCCCCCTCTCCGCAAGAGCTGGTGGAGCGGCAGGCGTTGCTGTGGGACCCGCTGCTGGAATGGGCGGCGGATACGCTGGGCGCGCGTTTGCAGACGGCTGCGGGGGTCATCCATGTGCCGCAAGACCCTGTGGCGCTCAAGCGGTTGTCTGACCGTGTGCATGCGCTGGACAGTTTTGCGCTGGCGGCGTTTCACGATCTGGTCAGCCTGTCCGGATCGCTGGTTCTGGGGTTCGCCGCCCAGATGGATCACCTGCCCGCTGATGAGATATGGCAGTTGTCCCGTCTGGATGAGCTTTGGCAGATCGAACAATGGGGCGTCGATGATGACGCCGCCACCTTGGCCGAGGCGAAACGATTGGCGTTTCTTCATGCAAAAACCTTTCATGATCTTTCCCAGCCATTGTAATAGCTGCCAATTCCGGCGGCTGTCGCTACGTAAAGCGGCCTGCAAGCTTTCTATTCGGTGATGATTGTCTTGACGGATTGCGATGAATCCGACCAAACTCAGTGGCACGTTGGGGTCAGTTCCCTTGCAAATCACGAACCGTCCCTTGGGCCGGGAAACGCTCTGATAATGAGCGGTCAATCAGGAAGAGGTAAAAATGAACAAAAAAGTATTCTTGGGTGCACTGACGGTGGCGGGCCTTGCGGCTGGCGCGTCGGCGGCGGCGACACTTGACGATGTCAAGGCACGCGGCACCCTCAAATGCGGTTCGAATGAAGGTCTTGCGGGATTTGCCGCGCCGGATTCGAATGGCGTTTGGCAGGGGTTTGACGTGTCGCTGTGCCGCGCCATCGCGGCTGCGGTCCTTGGCGATGCGCAGGCAGTCGAGTTTGTGCCGCTGACCAGCCAGACCCGCTTTACCGCCCTGGCGGCTGGCGAAGTTGATGTTCTGGTGCGCAACTCAACCTGGACCTTTTCGCGCGATACCGACCTGAAGCTGGATTTCAAGGGCGTCAACTACTATGACGGTCAGGGTTTCATGGTGCGCAACGATATCGGTGTGACATCGGCCAAGGAACTGGACGGCACGACCGTCTGCATCCAGACCGGGACCACGACAGAGCTGAACCTTGCTGACTTTTTCCGCGTCAACAATATCAGCTATGAGCCTGTTCCCGTTGCGACCAACGCCGAAGGCCAGCAGCAGTATCTGGCGGGCGCCTGCGATGTCTACACTACAGATGTCTCCGGTCTGGCCGCGACACGTGCCACATTCGAGAACGCAAGCGAGCATGTGATCCTGCCCGAAATCGTTTCCAAAGAGCCGCTTGGCCCCGCAGTGCGCCATGGCGACAGCGAGTGGGGCGATATCGTTTTCTGGGCATTGAACGCCTTGATCGCGGCCGAAGAATATGGCGTGACCTCCGCCAATGTATCCGAGCTTGCGGCAGGTCCGACGACAAATCCGGAAATCAACCGTCTTTTGGGCACTGAGGGTGAACTGGGCGCGATGATCGGTCTGGACAAGGATTGGGCAACGCGCGCCATTGCTGCTGTCGGCAACTATGGCGAAGTGTTCGAGCGCAACATCGGCGAGGGCACTCCGATTGGTCTGGCCCGTGGCCTGAACGCCCAGTGGACCGAAGGTGGCCTTCTCTACGCGCCGCCGTTCCGCTGATTAACTGAACGATCCGGGGTCCGGGCATCGCCTGGGCCCCTTTTCGTGATCTTTCCTCTGGAATAAACCCTTCGCGGGTCAGGCATCGGTCTGACCTATGTTTGTCATTTTGCTTGCAGGAGTGCGCATGGCCGAAGCGACCGACCCACCGCGCGAAACCTTCCGACTTAGCCAGCTCCTTTATGATGCGCGATACCGCTCGATGACCATTCAGGTTGTCGCGGCGATCCTGATCATGCTGCTATTGGTGGAGTTGGTCGACAATACCGTGACGAACCTTGCGGCTTTGGGCAAGGATATCCGTTTCAGTTTTCTCTGGAGCACGGCTGGCTATGACATTAACCAACAGCTGATCCCCTTTACATCGCAGGATACGCATGCGCGGGCCGCCCTTGTGGGGATACTCAATACGCTGTTGGTTGCCGTTCTGGGATGCATCCTTGCCACGATCATCGGTGTTCTGGCGGGCGTGTTGCGCCTGTCGAACAACTGGCTCGTGGCGCGTGTGATGACGGTCTATGTTGAATGTATGCGCAACACGCCGCTGCTGATCTGGATCCTGATCGTCTTTGCCGTCATGACCGAGGCTACGCCGCAGCCGCGTGAATTCCGTGATGGTGGCGGAGCGTCGATGATCCTGTGGGACAGTGTGGCGATTTCCAACCGTGGTGTCTATATCCCGCGCCCGATCTGGGCGGAAGGGTCCGGGCTTGTGCTGGCGGTATTCGTGCTGTCGGTGATTGCAATATTCGCCCTGCGTTATGTGGCGCGCAAACGCCAACAAGAGACAGGCCAGCAATTGCCGGTCTTTCGTTTGTCTTTGGCGCTTTTGATTGTGCCTGTGACGCTGGCCTTCTTTGTGATGGGCCGTCCGATCACGCTGGAACTGCCAGAACTGGGCGGGTTCAATTTTTCCGGTGGCGTGCAGATCCGCAACTCGTTCATTGCATTGTGGCTGGCGCTGTCGCTTTACACATCGGCCTTTATCGCAGAGATTGTGCGTTCCGGTATCCTTGCCATATCGCGCGGGCAGACAGAGGCCGCCTTTGCGCTGGGGATGCAACCCAACCGCACGATGCAACTGATCATTCTGCCGCAGGCGTTGCGGGTCATTATCCCGCCGCTGATCTCGCAATATCTGAACCTGACCAAGAACTCCTCGCTGGCGATTGCCGTGGGCTATATGGATGTGCGCTCAACCTTGGGGGGCATCACGATCAACCAGACCGGACGCGAACTGGAGGGGATGTTGCTTTTGGGTATCTTCTACCTGATCACCAGCCTGATCATCGCCAGTGCGATGAATGTCTACAACTCCAGCGTCAAACTGAAGGAGCGGTGATATGAGCACGCAAAACGCGCCTTCCGTGGCCTATGTCCGCGTTGACATGCTGGCCGAAGCCCCACCGCCCCCCGGTGAGGTTGGGGTGATCAAATGGATGCGGGAAAACCTCGTCTCATCCTGGTTCAACGCGATCCTGACAGCCCTGTGTCTGTTTGCAATCTGGTGGGTTCTTTCCGCGATCCTGCCTTGGACATGGAACGGGATCTGGAATGCCAGTTCGCTGAATGAATGCCGCGCGATCCGCGATGCACGCGGGCTTGAGACAGCGGCCTGCTGGGCGGTGATCAATGAACGCTGGTTGCAGATCCTGTTCGGGTTCTACCCCACGGATGACCGTTTGCTGGCGGCATTGTTCCACGCGGATGCGCTGGCGGCGGCTGGCGGGCTGGAGGCTGTCTTTGGCGGCGGGATGAATGCCACCGAACGGGTGGAATTTGTGTCCGGCATGAAGAACGGGCTGAGCAACAGCATCATCTTTTTCTTTGGCTATTGGCGCCCATTGCTGGCGCTGGTGCTGTTGGCTGTGGCAGTTGCCCCGATCCTTTATTCCAGCTTGCCCCGCGTGCTGTTGTTGTTTTCGCTCACCTATCCGTTCATCGCCTTCTTCCTGCTTTGGGGCGGGTCGGTGTGGTTGCCGACGTTGGTGGCGCTTGGGCTGGTTGCCAGCATTGTGGCCGGACGGGTGGTTGGCGCCCGTTTCGGGATGCTGGGCGGCACTTTGGCGGGCATTCTGGCCTTTCTGATGATCTTCATGAACCCGCTATACTTTATCGGGCTGAACGGTCTTTTCCCGTTGCTGCCGCATCTGCAGGGGATCATGGATGATGCCCTGCCATGGGGCCTGCGCGCGATAAAGTCCGATACGTTTGGTGGTTTCATGCTGGCGATCATCATCGGCACCTCTGGTATCGTGCTATCATTGCCCTTGGGGATATTGCTGGCACTGGGGCGGCAATCCTCGATGCCGCTGATCAAATGGGTCTGCGTGTCATTCATCGAGGTGATCCGGGGGGTGCCATTGATTGTGTGGTTGTTCACAGCATCCTTGCTGCTGAACTATTTCCTGCCGCCGGGCACCACCTTTGATCTGTTGTTGCGCGTGATCATCATGGTGACGCTGTTCGCATCTGCCTATCTGGCTGAGGTTGTGCGCGGCGGCCTTGCCGCGCTGCCTGCCGGACAATATGAGGCGGCCAATTCTCTGGGGCTGGATTACTGGAAATCCATGCGGCTGATTGTTTTGCCGCAGGCGCTGAAAATCTCGATCCCCGGTATCGTGAACACCTTTATCGGTCTGTTCAAAGATACCACGCTGGTCGTGTTCATCGGCTTGCGCGATCCCTTGGGCCTGACAAACGCGATCCGCGCGACAGCGGAATGGAACGGCATCTATTGGGAGCTTTATATCTTTGTAGGGCTGCTGTTCTTCGTCTTCTGTTTCTTCATGTCCCGTTATTCAATGTATCTGGAGCGACGCCTCCGGACCGATCACCGCTGAGGAGAGTATTATGGTCGAGCAAGGACTGAGCACAGCCCCGATCCCCCGCGTCGCCGCCAAAGTCTCGGATGAGGTGGCGATCTCTATCGAGAAAATGAACAAATGGTATGGCAGCTTTCATGTGCTGCGCGATATCGATCTGAACGTCTATCGCGGTGAACGGATCGTGATTGCCGGGCCGTCTGGGTCCGGTAAATCAACCTTGATCCGGTGCATCAACGCGTTGGAGGAACACCAAAAGGGCAAGATCACCGTGGATGGCACGGTTTTGTCATCGGACCTGAAGAATATTGATCGTATCCGATCAGAGGTCGGGATGGTGTTTCAGCATTTCAACCTGTTCCCGCATCTAACGATCCTTGAGAATTGCACCTTGGCCCCGCTATGGGTGCGCAAGATCCCCAAGCGTGAAGCCGAAGAGATTGCGATGCATTTCCTCACCAAGGTCAAGATCCCCGAACAGGCTGATAAATATCCCGGCCAACTGTCGGGCGGGCAACAGCAGCGTGTTGCGATTGCCCGGTCTTTGTGTATGCGCCCCCGGATCATGCTGTTCGATGAGCCGACATCGGCACTGGACCCCGAGATGATCAAAGAGGTTCTGGATACGATGGTCAGCCTTGCCGAAGATGGCATGACCATGATCTGCGTGACCCATGAAATGGGGTTTGCCCGTCAGGTAGCCAACCGCGTGATCTTTATGGATCAGGGCCAGATTGTTGAACAGAATGAACCGGAAGAGTTCTTCAACAACCCCAAATCCGAACGGACAAAGCTGTTCCTGAGCCAGATTCTGGGGCACTGACGCAGCCTTGGGCAAGCTATAGGTGCCAAGCCATGGGTCCAAAGCGCCGCCCAAGGGCGGCGTTTTCATTTCAGATCAGCCGGGATCACAAAGGCCAAGGCGTGGCCGCTGCCATAGCGCAGCATCGACCAGTCCGGGATGTCAAAGGCCGCGATCAGCGTGGCGCTTGTCGGATAATCGGCAAACCGCGCATGATCCGGTGCTCTTTGCAACAGACCTGCCGCGAATTCGGCGATGCCGGGATTATGGCCCACCATCAGAACGCGGGTGCCGCTGGCCCCTTGCAACGCCTCCAGCATATGATCAGCCTCAGCGTGATAGAGCGCGGGCAGATACTGCGTTGACAGGTTGAAACCCAGCCCCGCCAATGTCTGTCTGGTGCGGATGGCGGTGGAACATAGCGCCTCATCCGGCAGATACCCGTTGGTGCGCAGCCATGCGCCCATAATGGGGGCGTCACCAGCCCCGCGCGCGTTCAACTGACGCTCGTGATCCGGCAGGCCGGGGTTTGCCCAGTCTGATTTGGCATGGCGCATCAGAATCAAGGTTCGTGTCATCGAAAGGCTTTCATGTGGAAGGCGGATTGTTCCGGCAATCTGCCATGGCCAATGCTGACAGGACAGGCCCGCCGGACCGCACAACCATGATCAATGCAATCACGGCCGGAACTGCCCGCGATATAGGCCCGGCATGCGGGCACATCATAACCCGTTGGCCCCATCGCCCCAACCGGACAGGCGCCAAGGCAGGGTTGATCCGCGCAGGACACACAAGGGCTGACCCCGCTTTGTGCCGGCAACGCCAGATGGACGGGCAGCGCCAAGGCCCCACGGTAAGAGATGAACAGCCCGGCACGATCATGGATCAACAGCCCTATCGCGGATACCCAAGCCCGCCCCGATGCTTCGGCCCATTGCAGAAAGGGCAGGTAGGGTGGCCCGCCAAAGGGGAACAGCGCCTGCCCGCCATGGTCCTGTGCAAGCTGGCCGATCACGCGCATGGACCAACGGTCCATCGGGTCGGGGGTACCATCCAGATATTCCGGGCTGGCGGTAAAGGCGGGCCAGAACTGTGGCTCTTGCGGTGACAGCAAAAGCAGGGTTTGGGTGCCGTCCGGACAGGCATGATCTGGGCCGGTTTGATCAGAGTTTGGGTGAAACGCCCCGGAAATCTCCAGATGCACGTCATGGGCGGCGGACAGCACGCTGTCATAGGTCAGGTGCTGTGCCTCGGGCGCGGTCAATCGAAACTTGCCCGGATCAGTGACCCTGCGCCATGCTCTGTGAACAGTTCCAGCAAGGTTGCATTCGGGGCGCGGCCATCCAGAATCACCACAGCGCGAACGCCGCCCTTGATCGCGGCCAAAGCTGTTTCGGTTTTTGGGATCATACCGCCCGCGATCGTGCCATCGGCCGTCATTTCACGGATCTGTTCGGCGGTGATGGCTGTCAGCACCTCGCCATCCTTGTTCTTCACGCCGGCGACATCCGTCAGCAACAGCAAACGGTCAGCCTTGAGTGCGGCGGCAATCGCACCTGCGGCGGTGTCGCCATTGATATTGAAGGTCTCCCCGTTGCGCCCGGCCCCCAAGGGGGCAATCACCGGGATGACACCTGCATCAAACAGGTTGAACAGGATCGCGGGGTCAATCTCGGACGGGGTGCCGACCAGACCCAGATCAGGATCGGTCTGTTCACAGAAGATCAGATTGGCATCCTTGCCAGACAGCCCGATGGCGCGGCCACCCTGCGCGTTGATTGCCTGCACGATCCGCTTGTTGACGCGACCTGACAGGACCATCTCGACCACTTCTATCGTGGCGGCATCCGTGACCCGCTTGCCGCGCACGAAATCCGATTTGATCTGCAGCTTGTCGAGCATGTCGTTGATCATCGGACCACCGCCATGCACAATCACCGGATTCACCCCGACCTGACGCATCAGCACGATGTCGCGGGCAAAGGTATCCATCGCATCGTCATCGCCCATGGCATGACCGCCAAATTTGATGACAACAATGGCCCCGGCATAGCGCTGCAGATAGGGCAGGGCCTCGGACAATGTCCGGGCAGTGGCGATCCAATCGCGGTTCATGTCTCTTTTTTTCATCCTGTGTTCCTTATGCCCCGTCCTATCGGCTCGGCCCTCGCCTGCCAAGTGCCGCGTTGTATCGGCCAAGCGTAGTGATAGGGTCAGCGCAGCGGCGCAACAAGAGGGGCCATGCCATGGGTGAAAGACGCAAGACATTGCTGTTGACGGGGGCAAGCCGGGGAATCGGCCATGCCACAGTGCGGCGGTTCAATGCCGAAGGGTGGCGCGTGCTGACCTGTTCGCGCCATGCCTTCCCCGAAGAATGCCCATGGGGTGGCGGGGCCGAGAACCATGTGCAGATCGATCTTGCCGATCCGAACGACACGATCGCCAAACTGGCCGATATCCGTGAACGCCTTGGCGGAAAGCTGGACGCGCTGGTTAATAATGCGGGGATTTCCCCAAAGGGCAATACGGGCGAGCGGTTGAACACCATCAGCACCGACCTGCGCACATGGGGGCATGTGTTCCATGTCAACTTCTTCGCCTCTGTCGTGCTGGCCCGCGGCCTCAAAGAGGAACTGGCCGCCGCGCAAGGATCTGTGGTGAACATCACCTCCATCGCGGGGGCGCGGGTGCATCCCTTTGCCGGGGCGGCCTATGCAACATCCAAAGCAGCACTGGCCGCGTTGACGCGCGAGATGGCGCATGATTTCGGCCCTTTCGGCGTGCGCGTCAACGCCGTGGCACCGGGTGAGGTGGAAACCTCGATCCTGTCACCCGGAACCGATAAAATCGTTGAAAAACTGCCAATGCGGCGGCTTGGGCAACCGGAGGAAGTGGCCGCGACGATCTTTTTCCTTTGTTCGGACCAGTCATCCTATATCACGGGGACCGAAATCGAGGTGAATGGCGGCCAGCACGTTTGATCCGGCAGGGGCCAAGGCAAGAGGGGGGCCAAGGCAAGAGGGGGCGCTGCCCCCGTCCTGCGGACTCCCCCGGGATATTTCAGGCAAGAAGAAACCCGCGATCAGGACAGAGTGGCGATGATGGCGCGCAGCGTGGGGATGCCTTCGCCCTTCTCGGATGAGGTGAGCACGATTTCAGGATAGGCTGCGGGGTGTTTGACCAATGCGCCGCGCACCTGTTCGAGGACGGCGTCACGTTCAGACACTTTGATTTTGTCAGCTTTTGTCAGGACAACCTGAAATGTCAGCGCAGAGCTGTCCATCAGGGACATGATCTCTTCATCCACGGATTTCACGCCATGGCGGGCGTCGATCAACACGAAGGCGCGGCGCAATGTCTGGCGGCCAGAGAGATATTGTTTCAGCAGTTTCTGCCACTTGGCCACGACAGCAACGGGTGCATTTGCGTATCCATAACCCGGCAGATCGACCAGATAGTGGCTGGTGCCCACGTTGAAAAAGTTGATTTCTTGCGTGCGGCCGGGGGTGTTGGATGCGCGGGCCAGTCCCTTGCGCCCGGTGAGCGCGTTGATCAGGCTGGATTTGCCTACGTTGGAACGACCCGCAAAGCACACCTCTATCCGGTCCGCAGGTGGCAGGCCGGACATGGCGACAACACCCTTGAGGAATTCGATCGGTCCGGCAAAAAGCAGGCGTCCCGTTTCGGCGGTATGCTGGTCCGGTTCTTCGGACAGGGGGAACGGGAGATGTTGCATCACAGAACCTTTGCGCTGTCATCAAGCATGATTTGACCGGAGTCTGTCACCTCTGCGTGGACGCAGAAATCTTGATGGTTCCAGTTGTCATCCAGAAACTGCAACAGGTTGCAATCACGCTGGCCGGTATCCGTGTTGGCTGAGGGTGCGGCACAGCGGCCTGTGCGTTCAACGATGCGTAATGTAGCCGTGCCTATGCGAATATGGCGACCGATCCAGTCAAACTCTTCCCATGCGGGCAAGCCATCCAGCCAGAGATTGGCGCGCCAACGCGCGACCTGAAGGGCGCGGCCAAGGCGCCCTTCTACGGCGCGGTGGCTTGCCAGATTGCCGATGGTCAGCGAGGGATAGTCGCTATCCGTAAGCCCACGCCCCGGCACGCGGACCACACGGGCAGGCCTTGCGCGGCCCTGCGCTGTCAGCGGGCGCACCCAATCCAACAGCGTGCCAGGTTGCAGATCCGGCACAACGGTCAGGGCGTCTTGCGCGGGGTGGCTCAGGGTGACTGTGTGACCGTCGGCGTGCAATTCACAGCGGATCGCCGCCAGCGCAGGCGATGAGGCCACACGGGTGAAGCCTGTGCAGGGCGACCATGCCGCATTGTCTGCCTGCGACGCTTCATGTGCGATGGCCCAGATACGATCCCCCGGCAGGCATTGCTGCGCCGTCAGTTGGGCCAAGGCAATCGCCTCGCGCCCATGTGACTTGATCGGGTATCGCCAGATTTGGGCCAGTTGCCCCATCACTTTTCGCCGGTTTTGGGTTTGCGCTGGAAGCTACCCTTGATGTTGCCAAACACGTCCGGTTTGTAGCCTTGGCTGCGCATGATCAGATATTGCTGCGTAAAGGTGATCATGTTGTTCGCGATCCAGTAGATCACAAGGCCGCTGGCGAAACTGCCAAGCATGAACATGAAGACCCATGGCATCCAGGCAAAGATCATCGCCTGTGTTGCATCGGTTGGTGCCGGATTCAATTTTTGCTGCAGCCACATCGAGACACCCAGAAGGATTGGCAGCACACCGATAAAGACCAGCGCCATGATGGTATTGGGTTCGGGCGCGGCCCATGGCAACAGGCCGAAAAGATTGAAGATCGAACTTGGATCAGGCTCGCTCAGATCGGTCAACCAGCCAACCCATGGCGCATGGCGCAATTCCAGCGTGACAAAAATCACCTTGTAGAGGGAGAAGAAAATCGGGATTTGCAGCAAGATCGGCAGGCAGCCCGAAGCCGGGTTTACCTTTTCCTTCTTGTAAAGCTCCATCATGTCTTTCTGCAGCTTCTGCCGATCATCGCCCGCCGATTTCTTCAGTTCCTCCATTTTGGGCTGAAGCTCTTTCATCTTGGCCATGGAGACGTAGGATTTATAGGCCAACGGAAACAGTGCGGCCTTGATCAAGAGTGTCAGCCCGATGATCGCCCAGCCCATCGACCCTGTGAGGCCCATTCCGGCCATCCAGACGTTGAGATAGTGCAGGACCGCAAAAATCGGTTTGGTCAGAAAGAAAAACCATCCCCAATCGATCGAATCTATAAAGCGGTCAACGCCGCCTTCACGCTCATAGGACCTGATCGTGGCCCATTCCTTGGGGCCCGCAAAGAGACGTGTCTCGGCACTGATGATTTGGCCGGGGGCGACCGTCTGCGTGGGAAGGACAGCTTCCGTCTGGTAGATATCGCGCCGCTCGTCATATTTTGCGACCGATTTGAAGGGGCTGTCGGCGGCGGGAATCAGCGTTGACATCCAGTAGTGGTCTGTAAATCCGATCCAGCCATTCTCGGCCACCTGCGTGACCTCGGCGCGCGCGCCTTCGCGTTCATTGTAAGAGAAATCGGGCATTTTGGAGTATTTGGTTTCAGTCAGGGTGCCGTCGGCCATCGCCACGAGCCCTTCGTGAAGAATGAAAAAGTTCTTCAACCCCTGTGGTTCACCGTGTCTGGCCAGAATGCCATAAGGTGCCATCGTTGCCGTTTCCGTGCCCGTATTCTCAACGGTTTGTGTCACGGTGAACATAAAGTTCTCGTCAATCGCAATCTGGCGACGGAACGTCAGGCCTTTTTCATTCTCCCAGATCAAGGATACCGGTGTATTGGGGCCAAGAATGCCGCTGCCATCTTGTTGCCAGAGGGTGTTTGCACCCGGCACGTCCTCCAGCAAAAGTCCGGTGCCCGGTGCCCATCCATAGAGAGCGTAATAGGCGTTTGGTTGCCCGATCGGCGACAGCACTTTTACAATATCTGCATCCGCTTCAAGGCTTTCGCGGTAATCTTTGAGGGATAATTGATCAATCCGCCCGCCCAACAACGAGATCGAACCGGTGACCCGCGGTGTCTCAATCGTGATACGGGGGGCATCTTCGGCAGGCTCGGCAGCTTCTGCCATCTCACTGCTTCCAGCCTCTGCCTGTGACGGGGTTGAGGCCACGGGAGACGAGGCTACGGCCGGATCGTTGGGATCAACAACGGGTGCTTCAGGTGGTGGAAACAGCACAAACCAGATCAGAATTACGGCGAAGCTGAGCGCAGTTGCCAAAAGGAGGTTCTTATTCTGATCGTTCATCGGGGGCTCCGGCCAGTCCTGTCTGAGTGAGGCAGGTTCAACAGAGTGCGGGACGAAAGGTCAAGCGGATTATAAGGTTTCAAGGGAAATCTGCGGCCATTCGCCTTGTTCTTTCGGGGCCGGGGCTGCACACAAGCCTGAAGCGACATGGCCTGCTTTACTGCTTCAGGGCAGGTTTCAGCCAGCAGAGCGTCCGATAACGGGTGCTTGTTGCAGCTTGGAGTTATGTTTTCGGATCCAATCCAGTGTCTGGTCGAAGGGCATCGGACGTGCGATGCCGAATCCCTGTACATGTCCACAGCCCAATTGCGCAAGCATCGCATGTTCGCCCACCGTTTCGACACCTTCGGCCAGCGTATCCATGTCCAGCCGTTCTGCCATGGTCAGGATTGCATTCACCATGCGCTGTTGCTCCGGGTCACGGTCTACTTTCATCACGAAGGATCGGTCAATCTTGATGCGGCTCACGGCAAACCGTCGCAGTGACGAAATTGAGGCGTGGCCTGTGCCGAAATCGTCAAGGTCAATACTGCATCCAAGACGTGCCAAACCATTGATATTGCGCGATACTGTATCGTCTGGATCGGCCGCGACAACGGTTTCCAACACCTCGACTGATAAGCGGCCCGGGGGCAGTTCAAAGCGGTCCAGCTCCCATTTTATCTTGTCCACCAGCTTGGGGTTATGCAGTTCTTCGGTTGCGAAGTTAACGCCGACACGCGCAATCTCGACACCCGCGGCATCCCATGCGCGCAGTGCGGTCAGCGCATGAAACAGCATCACCTCGCTCAGTCGTTCGAGCTGTTGGCTTTGCTCCAGCACCGGAAGAAATTCTGCTGGGGAGACAAGCCCTCTTTCGGGGTGTTGCCAGCGCGCGAGAGCTTCGAAGCCGGTGATCTTTCCGGTATCCGTTGAAATCTGCGGTTGAAACCACGGCAGAATCTGACCGGATTCGAGCGCCAGAGCCGCCTCATCTGCGGGCAGGCCAACGAATCCGAACGGCTGGCGCATCCGGTCATTGTAGGTGCGGATTGCCGATGGTCCGTTCAGATGCGCCTCATGCAGGGCAATGCGGGTGGCATCCAAGAGATCCGCGCTTCCGGGGCCGGGATTGCGTGTGCCAAGGCAAAAGCCCACAGAGCAGGAGATATAGACCGTGGTTGCATCCAGCGAAATGGGATCTTCCACAGCATGCTGTAAGCGGCCTGCAATTTGAATCGCGGTCTCCAGATCGAGATGGCGCATCGGTGCAAGGGCAATGCCGAATTCACCATGGGAAAGGCGCACCACCTGATCATCGTCGCGTAGCGCCGATGCAAGGCGGGCGTAGACGGTTCTTGTCAGGGTATCTGTGGCACCTGTGCCATAGCGATCAAGGAGATCGGGGAAATCATCGATGCCCAGCATAAGACAGGCGGTTGCCTGACCCGTGCGCGATGCGTTGAGCAGGGCCGTTTGGACGGCATGATCAAGCGTCATCAGAGAGGCGGTTTCCGGTGGTAGGTGCAAGGTGGCGCCGATGCGGGCAGTGCCAATACCCCCTGCAACCGCATAGAGCAGCGGCATGCCAAGGGCTGTTCCCACCAGCCACCCTTCGCCGCCGAGCCAGAATGCGGCAAGGGTCATGGCCGGTAGAAAGGCCAGTGCCTGTGGCCCCGACAAGGCGTTTTGACACAGGCGCAGCAGGCGCAGGATAGTCTTGTCGTCGGGGGAGGCCATTCCATGTGTTCCTGTCCTGTTCTCAGGGCAGGTTAGGCCATACATCTCAAGACAAGTTTAACGCAGCTGTGGCGGCAGGGTGTCGGCTTGATCAAATTTTACTTGTTTTCGCTGCAATCCGGCAAAGTCGAACAGCCCCGGATCCAGCAAATGCGAGGGCCGTGCATTCATCAATGCGCGGAACATCACCTGGCGGCGACCGGGGCTGTTGCGCTCCCATCCATCCAGAATCTGTTTGACTTGCTGACGCTGCAACCCGTCCTGAGAACCGCACAGATCACATGGAATGATCGGATAATTCATCGCCTGCGCAAAACGCTCGCAATCATCCTCGGCCACATGGGCCAGCGGGCGCAGCACGAACAGATCCCCCTCTTCATTGACGAGTTTCGGGGGCATCGTTGCCAGCCGTCCACCGTGAAACAAGTTCATGAAAAATGTCTCAAGAATATCATCGCGGTGATGGCCAAGGACGATGGCGGAGCATCCTTCCTCGCGGGCGATGCGGTAAAGATTGCCACGGCGCAGGCGCGAACACAGCGCGCAATAGGTCCGCCCGGCGGGCACTTTATCCACCACAATCGAATAGGTGTCTTGATATTCGATCCGGTGCGGCACGCCCATACGTTGCAAAAAGTCAGGCAGGACGGTGGCGGGAAATCCGGGCTGGCCCTGATCAAGATTGCACGCGAGCAAATCCACCGGCAACAGCCCACGCCATTGCAGTTCGTGCAAAACGGCCAGCAAAGTGTAGCTGTCCTTGCCGCCAGACAGGCAGATCAGCCAGCGGGGGCGCGCTTCGGGATCGGCGGGGTCACGCGCGATCATGCCATATTGGGCAATCGCCTCGCGCGTGTGTTGCACGATGCGTTTGCGCAATTTCTTGAATTCGGTGCTTTTTGGGGCCCCGTGAAACAGCGGATGAATATCGTCGGATTCGTCTAGCATGGCACGCCTCATCTATCGCGCCACCCATAGCCTGCGGGCGGATGAAATGCCAGCACACAGCAAGGCCAAGTCATCCAATCGTCGCCCCATGTCGTATCACCTGCAATAACAACCCGAAGGAACGGATATGCGGATCTTGGCGGCGGTGATGGTTTTGGTACTGGCAGGTTGCACAGGCAAGCCTGCACTGGAGGATGACAAGCTCAGCACGCGGTCCTTGAACCTTGAGGAGTTCTTTGAGGGGCGCAGCATCGCCTATGGCCAGTTTCAGGATATTTTCGGCACCGTGCGCCGCCGGTTCGAGGTTGAGATCAATGGCACATGGGACGGGGAAACGCTCACGCTGGTGGAGGATTTCCTGTATGAGGATAACAGCACTGAACAGCGTATCTGGACCTTGGTGAAAACCGGCGAGGATACGTGGCGCGGCACAGCCCCCGGTGTGATCGGTGAGGCGTTGGGAGAAGAGCGCGGCGATACCTTCAACTGGCGTTACACCATCGATCTGCCCGTGCCTGATGGCACCATGCGCGTCACCTTTGATGACTGGATGTGGCTGTTAACCGAGGATCGCCTGCTGAATCGCGCTTATATGAAGCGGTTTGGCGTTGATATCGGTGAGGTGATCATCACCTTTGAAAAGCAAAGCTGATCCGCAGGGCCGGGTAAACCCAGGCGTTTTCAATCGGGTTCGCGCCCGGTGCCGCGCCCATGTTCGTGTCCGCAGCCTTTGGACGCGGGCACCGGATCATAGCCCGCACTGCCCCATGGGTGGCACCGCCCGATCCGGCGTGCGGCCAGCCAAGCGCCCTTGAGCGCGCCATGTTTTTCAAGGGCCTCAAGCGCATAGGCCGAGCAGGTTGGCTGGTAGCGGCAGTTGAAGCCGACCCATGGCGAAAAAATCAACCGGTAAGCCCGGACAGGCAGGGCGATGATATGGGCAAGCGGGGTCATGCGCGGCCTTGATGCAGCTTCTTCAGGGCTGAGATAAGATCGCGTTTGAGATCTTCAAAGGGGCGCGATGCGGTGGCCCCTTCACGGCCGATCAACACGTAATCCCAGCCGTCCAGCCCATGCTGCGGCAGAACCATCCGCGCCACTTCGCGCAGGCGGCGCTTGGCGCGGTTGCGGGCCACGGCATTGCCGACCTTTTTGGTGCAGGTAAACCCCACGCGGATGCCTGTGGCTGGCTCTTCCTTGCGGCGTTGGCGCGCCTGTAGCATCATGCCGGCTGTGCCCTGACGCCCAGCGCGGGCGCAGCGCAGAAAATCTGCGCGGATCTGGAGCGTTTGGATTTTGGGGCCGATGGTCAGCGCGGGACCGCCCGGCGTTGCGCAAACGGAAACCGCCGGGGGCTGTTCCCCGGCGCTGGCGGTCGTGCCAGTCTCGGGGGCCTCCGGCGGTGTCATGCCTTGAACAAACTGCTGGCGCTTACGCGCTCAGCACTTTGCGGCCGCGGGCGCGGCGCGCGTTCAGGATCTTGCGACCGTTCTTGGTGGCCATACGTGCGCGAAAGCCGTGACGGTTCTTACGCACGCGGTTCGATGGTTGAAAGGTGCGTTTCATCGCTCCGTCTCCAATACAAATGCCGAAAACGAACAGGATTCGCGCCGGCCCGTGATATCCGAAGCCTGTCCTATAGAGAGGGGTTTTTCACAAGTCAAACCTTGGCCGGTGCTTTTCGGGCTGTTTTGCAACAAAAAACACCTTCAAGCCGGTGATGTTGCGCCTGTTCCGCAAAAAATGTTTCAGTTTGGCGTAAAACCCGCCCAAACCTCACGGCTTTGGTCACCCCGGATCAAGCGCACGTGATGCTATATGTATAGGCCTGTCAATATCAAGCGCGGGCGCGCATCTTGGCCGGGATTGAAGCGACGGGATGTAAGGATATGGTAGATATAAGTGAGAACACCCCAAAGCCACAAACAACGGACGGTGGCTGGATGCGCAGGCTGCCCCTCATCATCATTCTGATCGTGGCCGGGGTTGGGGCGTTTACCCTGAAAGAAGTGATGACATTCGAGGTGCTGCACGACAACCGTGAGGCGCTGCTGGCCTTTCGGGATGCGAATTATGGTGTGACCGTGGCGCTGTTCATGCTGGCCTATGTGGTTTTTGTTGCCTTTTCCTTGCCGGGGGCCACCTTGGCCACGCTGACAGGGGGCTTTTTGTTCGCAACCTTTCCGGGTGCTTTGTTCAACGTGACGGCGGCCACCATCGGGGCGATACTGATCTTTCTGGCAGCGCGCTGGGGGTTGGGGGAGCGGCTGGCCGCAAGGATGGAAAACAGCGATGGCGCTGTCAGGCGGATCAAGGACGGTATCGACGAGAATCAGTGGTCCATGTTGTTCCTGATCCGGCTGGTGCCTGCGGTGCCGTTCTTTGTGGCCAATCTGGTGCCCGCCTTGGTGGGTGTCCCGTTGAACAGGTTTGTGATCTCGACCTTTCTGGGCATCATTCCGGGCGGGGTGGTCTACACCTCTGTCGGGGCGGGGCTGGGGCAGGTATTTGAACGCGGCGAGACGCCAAATCTTGGCATCATCTTTGAGCCGCAGATCCTTTTGCCGCTTCTGGGCCTGTGTGCCCTTGCTGCATTACCGATTGTAATCAAGGCGCTGCGGCGCGGAAAGGCCCTGTAATGGCACATATCAAGACCGATCTATTGGTGATTGGCGCAGGGTCTGGCGGCTTGTCCGTGGCGGCTGGCGCTGTGCAGATGGGTGCCGATGTCACCCTGCTGGAGCGGCACAAGATGGGCGGCGATTGCCTGAATTACGGCTGCGTGCCATCCAAGGCGCTGCTGGCGGCGGGCCATGCTGCCCATGCGATGACGCAAGGCGCGTCCATGGGGATCACGCCTGTCACCCCGCAGATTGATTACGCCGCAGCCATGGAAAACGTGGCATCGGTCATCGCCACAATCGAACCTGTCGACAGTCAGGACCGGTTCGAGGGGTTGGGCGTGCGGGTGATCCGCGAGACAGGGGCTTTTACCGGGCCAAATACAGTGCAGGCGGGCGCGGATACGATTACCGCGCGCCGAATCGTGATCGCGACCGGGTCCAGCCCGCTGGTGCCGCCAATTCCTGGGTTGGACACGGTGCCCTATCTGACCAACGAGACCCTGTTTGATCTGCGTGACAGGCCTGATCATCTGCTGATCATCGGCGGTGGGCCGATCGGGTTGGAAATGGCGCAGGCGCATCGGCGGCTGGGCTGCGCGGTGACGGTGATCGAGGGGGCACGCGCCCTGGCCAAAGATGATCCCGAACTGGCGCAGATCGTGCTGGACAGCCTGCGCGATGAAGGTGTCCGTATCGAAGAGGGCGCCCTTGCCGCCGCTATTCGTGGAACGGCAGGCGCGATCGAGGTTGAGGCCAAGGATGGCCGTATCTTCAAGGGCAGTCATCTGCTGATGGCGGTGGGGCGCAAAGCCAATACAGACAGCCTGAACCTGCAGGCGGCGGGGATCGAGATAACAAAGACAGGCATCAAGGTGGATGCGCGCATGCGCACAACAAACCGCCGGGTCTTTGCGATTGGCGATGCGGCAGGCGGGATGCAATTCACGCATGTTGCAAGCTATCATGCCGGCCTGATTATCCGTCAGGCGCTGTTCGGCCTGCCCGCCAAGCAGAAAACCGCGCATATCCCCTGGGCCACCTATACCGCGCCCGAACTGGCGCAGGTCGGCCTGAGCGAGGCTGAGGCGCGCAAGGAATATGGCATCCATGCCGAGGTTGTCCGCTTTGACTATCACCACAATGACCGGGCGATCGCAACGCAGCACACAAAGGGCCTGATCAAGGTGATGGTGCATAAAGGCCGCCCGGTCGGCGCATCCATCGTGGGGCATCAGGCGGGTGAGCTGATCACGCTGTGGTCACTGGCGATTGCCAATAACCTGAAGATGTCCGCCGTGGCCGGGATGGTTGCACCCTATCCAACGCTGTCCGAGATCAATAAACGCGCAGCAGGGGCCTATTTCTCGCCTCGACTGTTTGATAACCCTAGGGTTAAACGGGTTGTGGGTCTGGTACAGAGGTGGTTACCGTGATCCAGTAAAGAGGCATTGATGCTGCATTCACTTTCGGGACGGTTCCTGATCTTGACCATCATCTTTGTGATGCTGGCAGAGATTCTGATCTTTGTTCCGTCCGTGGCCCGGTTCCGCGAGGATTACCTGTTGCTGCGCCTTGAACGGGCGCAGATTGCAAGCCTTGCGCTTTTGGCGGATGAGGTGATCTCGCCCGAGTTGGAGGCCGAATTGCTGCGCAACGCCGAGGTGTTCAACGTGGTGCTGCGGCGGGACGAAGCGCGGCAACTGATCCTTGCCTCTCCCATGCCGCAATCGGTGGACCGCACCTTTGATCTGCGCGACCCGCCCGCGCTGGAATCGATCCGTGATGCGCTTGTCCAGCTGTGGGATCCGACCCCGGCGGTGATCCGCGTTATCGGCAACCCCACGCGTGAGGCGGGTTTGCTGATCGAGGTGACGATGGAAAGCAGGCCGCTGCGGACCGCGATGCTGGAATATGGCATCCGCATTCTGATCCTGTCCGCCGTCATCTCGATTTTCACCGCGACGCTGCTGTTTCTGGCGGTACAGCGGTTGCTGGTGATGCCGATTGCCCGCGTTGCACGGGCCATGACACATTACGCCAACGCCCCCGAAGACGGGCGGCGCATCATCGAACCTACCTCCGGCATCGTGGAGTTGCGACAGGCCGAGGACGCATTGCAAAGCCTGCAAACGCAACTGACCAGCGCGCTGAAGCAGAAGGAACGCTTGGCGCAATTGGGGGGGGCTGTGGCCAAGGTCAGCCATGATCTGCGCAATATGCTGACCTCGGCCCAGCTTTTTGTGGACCGGATCGAGATGTCCGAAGATCCCGCCGTCAAGCGGCTGGCCCCGAAGCTGGTGAACTCGATCACCCGCGCGGTGCATCTGTGCGAAAGTACGCTGGCCTTTGGCAAAGCCGAAGAACCCGCGCCCAAGCTGCGCGATGTGCTGTTGCTGGATGTGGTATCCGATGTTCTGGACAGCGAAAGGCTGGCGCTGGGCGAGGCGGATATAAGCCTGTCAGAGGATGTGCCTGCCACGCTTGTCGTGCAGGCGGACCCTGAGCAATTGTTCCGCGTCATCTTCAACCTTGTGCGCAACGCCCGTCAGGCGATTGCCCAAACAGGAGAGCCGGGCGAAATCAGCGTGGCTGCCACGGATACCGGCCGCGCCTGGGTGATCCGTGTCAGCGATACCGGCCCCGGCCTGCCGCCCAAGGCGCGCGATCATCTGTTCCAGCCGTTTCAGGGCGGGGCGCGCAAGGGCGGCTCTGGCTTGGGTCTTGTGATTGCGCAGGATCTGATCCGCAGCCATGGCGGCTTGCTCGATCTGGAAAGGACCGGGCCGGATGGCACGATCTTTGTCATTACCTTGCCAAAAGATGAAGGCTGACGCGCGCTCATCCGCCCGAAAACACGCCGCCCGACACGCGGATCAGGACGCAAACAAAAAAAGCCGCAAAGGCCCCTTGCCAAGCCCAAGCCGAGGGTCTAAACCCCGCCTCCACGGACTGGTAGCTCAGTTGGATAGAGTACTTGACTACGAATCAAGGGGTCGGGGGTTCGAATCCTCCCCAGTCCGCCATTTTCTCCCCTTGAAAATCCAACCAAGCCATTGATTTAAAGATAATTTATGCAGGTTTAGCTGTTTTGGCTTCCTCTTGGTGCATGACATTTTGCATGATATTAGAGTATCCGACTTGATCAAGACGGATACTCTAACGCCCGACCGCCGTTTGAGGAAGTCTAGTGATCAGATCTGTGGATGCAGCGTCCAGCGCCGGATAAAAACACTTGAAAACCAGCCGGGATGATTTAGGGATCAATGCGGGCCGGCGATGGCGTCGCCAATGCGAATGACAGCGTGCGCCCTTTCACCCATCCTGAACGCCGGGATCTTGCTTTTCTGCTGATGCGGCGAAGGGAGAGACCCCTTTTCGCCTTGTCAGCCTGACAAGGAGACTGTCGATGGATCGTCCCGCATTCTACCGTTTTCATCAGGGCGCGCGTGTCCTGCCCTTTGATGCTGCTGAATATGATACCCGATTGGCCGGATTGCGCCGCCGCATGGCCGAGGCCGATGTCGAGGCCTGCGTTTTTACCTCGATGCACAATATCGCCTATTATTCGGGGTTTCTTTATTGTGCCTTCGGGCGGCCCTATGCGCTGGTGGTCACGCCGTCTGACAGCGTGACAATCAGTGCCGGTATCGATGCCGCCCAGCCTTGGCGGCGCTGCCATGGTGACAACATCACCTATACAGATTGGGCGCGGCACAATTACTGGCGTGCCATTGCATCCGTGACAGGCACCGCCAAGCGCATCGGCTTTGAGGGGGATCATATCTCGATCGCCCGGAAAACGCTTCTGGATGAGTTTCTTGCGCCGAAAGCGACCGTTGATGTCGCCGCGACCACCATGCGCCAGCGCATGCATAAATCCCCCGCCGAGATTGCCCTGATCCGTCAGGGGGCGGCTGTGGCCGATATTGGCGGCTATGCCATCAAAGAGGCCGCCAAAGAGGGGATGCGCGAGATTGACGTGGCCATGGCGGGCCGCAATGCGATGGAACTGGACATCGCGCACCGCTTTCCGGATGCGGAATACCGCGACACATGGGTCTGGTTCCAGTCTGGCATCAACACCGACGGGGCGCATAATCCTGTCACTGGCCGTGTTCTGCAGCACGGTGATATCCTGAGCATGAACACATTTCCGATGATCTCGGGCTACTATACCGCGCTGGAGCGGACGATGTTCGTGGGGGAGGTGGATGATGCCTCTCTCAGGATATGGCAGGCGAATGTTGCGGCGCATGAATACGGCATGAGCTTGCTGAAACCCGGCGCGACCTGCGCCGAGGTGACCGAAAAGATCAACCTGTTCTTCGCAGAGCGCGATCTGCTGCAATACCGGACCTTTGGCTATGGCCATTCCTTTGGCGTGCTCAGCCACTATTATGGCCGCGAGGCGGGGCTGGAGCTGCGCGAGGATATCGACACGGTGCTGGAACCGGGAATGGTTATCTCGATGGAGCCGATGCTGACGATCCCGCAGGACCAACCGGGCGGTGGTGGCTACCGGGAACATGATATCCTGATCATCACCGAAGACGGGAACGACAATATCACCGGCTACCCTTACGGCCCTGATTACAATATCGTATAGATGCCATGGCCGTGGACATGGCCGTGGCGCGGTGACAGGCAGGATCGTCGCGCCACCGC
>JBLRWJ010000024.1:27885-29039 GCA_047921315.1 Rhodobacterales bacterium
CATGGCCGTGGACATGGCCGTGGCGCGGTGACAGGCAGGATCGTCGCGCCACCGCTTGCGCCCGCCTGTCAGGGTGTCTGGCGGCTTTCACGAAAGACGATGTAGATCCCGCTCGCCACGATGACAGATGCCCCCGCCAGCGTCCATGTGCCGGGGGTGTCACCCCAGATCAACCAGCCCAGCAAAGAGGCCCAGATCAGCGCGGTATAGTCAAAAGGCGCGACAATGGCTGCGGGCGCAAGGCGGAAGGCCTGCCCGATCAAGGTGATGCCAAGCGCGCCGAAGACGGCCTGCGCGGCAAAGAATGGCAGGTCAGCCGCCGCCACCGGCACCCAGACAGCCATGGCAAAGGGGGTGGCATAGAGCATCGGGAACAGCATGACGAAAAACATCATCGTCCAGATGCTTTCGCGCGGGCCAAGCAGGCGGGCGCTGATCATGAACAGCGCATAAAGAACCGCCGTGCCGATCACGTAAAGCGAAGCCGGCTGGAACGTGGCCGCACCCGGCTGCACGATGATCAGCACCCCGATGAACCCGACCAGCACGGCCAGCCAGCGCCGCCAGCCGACAGTCTCGCCCAAAAGCGGCACTGACAGCGCGGTGATAAAAATCGGGGCCGAGAATACCAGCGCCGTTGCCTCGGCCAGCGCGAGGGTCTCCAGCGCCTTGAAGAATGTATAGGCGCCGCCCAGCATCAGCAGGCCGCGCATCGCGTGAATATGCAGGCTGGACGTTCTGAAACCGGCCCCACCGATCATATAAAGGACCATCGCGGCCACAATCGGCAGGGCAATCAGATTGCGGACAAAGACAATCTGCACAGGGTCATACCGTGCGATCAGCAGTTTCGCCATCGCGTCATTGCTGGCCAGAAACGCGACACCGGCGCAGATCGTCACGATTGCCAGCCTTGTTTGTCCGCCCTCGATCGCCGTCTTGAACATCATCTTCCGCAGGCCCCATATCTTGTGCGCCCAGCACTATCAGCCCCGGCCGTACAAGACCACGGCACAGATCACAGATCACAGACCACAGATCACATGGCAAGACCTCTGCATGACAGGCGCCATCGCCGATATCCCCCGCCCGGCGGCAGCGCCGGGCAGCGCCTGCCTGCCCCCCGGCAGGCGCTTCGGACGGCCCAACACGTT
>JBLRWJ010000025.1:0-28420 GCA_047921315.1 Rhodobacterales bacterium
AGGCGATTGTGCAACCCAGCGCAATCTGAACGCGCAGGGCCGTGCGCAGGCGCGGCGCATGGGTGAGGCGCTGCGCAAGGCCGGGATCACATTTGATCATGTTTGGTGCAGCGGCTGGTGCCGTGCCTATGATACCGCCGTGCTGATGGATATGGGGCAGGTTGCGGTCCGTCTGTTCCTGGATTCCTTTTCGCAGGACGCGGAAATGCTGCATCACAGACCGAAGCAACCCGGGATGCGCTGGCGGTTGTGCCGCTGGACAAAGATGTTCTGATCGTCAGCCATCAGGTCAATATAACCGCGCTCACAGGTGTTTTTCCCGCCTGTGGCGAAATCATCGTGGCGCGGCGGTTGCCGGTTGGGATGTTGGAGGTATCAGGGCGCGTTGCTGTCGCGCCCTGATATGCCAGTATCAGCTTGAACGCGACTGGCGCTTGCGCTCATGGGGGTCAAGATAGCGTTTGCGCAGACGGATCGAATTTGGCGTGACTTCAACCAGTTCATCATCGTCAATATAGGCGATGGCCTGTTCCAGCGTCATGGTGATCGGCGTTGTCAGGCGCACTGCCTCATCCGTGCCAGAGGCGCGCACATTGGTCAGTTTCTTGCCCTTCAGCGGGTTCACTTCCAGATCATTGTCACGGCTGTGTTCACCGATGATCATACCCGTATAGACATCGGCTTGCGCCCCGATGAACATGCGCCCGCGATCCTCGAGGTTCCACAAGGCAAAAGCGACAGAGCTGCCATTCTCCATCGAGATCAGCACCCCGGCGCGGCGTCCGGGGATGGGGCCTTTATGCGGGGCCCAGTCATGGAACACACGGTTCAGAACGCCGGTGCCGCGCGTATCTGTCAGAAATTCGCCGTGATAGCCGATCAGCCCGCGTGACGGGACATAGGCGATGATCCGGGTTTTACCGACACCGGCGGGCTTCATCTCGGCCAATTCGCCTTTGCGGGGGCCGGTGATCTTTTCGATCACAGCGCCGGAATATTCATCATCCACATCAATGGTGACTTCTTCGATCGGTTCAAGCCGCTCTCCATCGGGGCCTTCGCGGAACAGAACCTGCGGGCGCGAAATGCTCAATTCAAAGCCTTCGCGGCGCATGTTTTCGATCAGGACACCCATCTGGAGTTCGCCACGACCGGCCACTTCAAAGGCTTCACCACCCGGCGTATCCGTGATCTTGATCGCAACGTTGGATTCCGCCTCTTTCATCAGGCGTTCACGGATCACGCGCGATTGCACCTTTTTGCCATCGCGGCCTGCCAGCGGGCTGTCATTGATCCCGAATGTCACGGTGATGGTGGGCGGATCGATCGGCTGGGCGGGCAGGGGCACATCAACGGCCAGCGCGCAGATCGTATCGGCCACGGTGGCTTTGGACATGCCGGCAAGGCTGACGATATCGCCTGCAACAGCCTCATCAATATCCTGTTGGCCCAGGCCACGGAACGCCTGCACACGCGTCACGCGGAACTGTTCGATTTTCTGGCCGATGCGCGACAGGGCCTGCACGGTTGCACCCACCTTGAGGCGCCCTGATTCGACACGGCCTGTCAGAATGCGGCCCACGAAGGGATCAGAGCCCAGCGTGGTGGCCAGCATGCGAAACGGCTCTTCCGCGTGTTTTTGCTGTTTCGGGGCGGGAACATGGTTCACGATCAGGTTGAACAGCGCCGACAGATCCTTGCGCGGCCCGTCAAGGCTGACATCGGCCCAGCCGGACCGCCCCGACGCATAGAGATGCGGGAAATCCAGTTGGTCGTCATTGGCCCCGAGATTGGCGAACAGGTCAAAACATTCATCCAGCGCGCGATCGGGTTCGGCATCCGGCTTGTCGACCTTGTTCAGCACGACAATCGGGCGCAGACCCAATGCAAGTGCCTTGGCTGTCACGAATTTTGTCTGCGGCATCGGGCCTTCCGCGGCATCGACCAGCAGACAGACACCATCAACCATGGACAGGATACGCTCCACCTCGCCACCGAAATCGGCGTGGCCGGGCGTATCAACGATGTTGATCCGTGTGCCTTTCCATTCCACCGACGTGTTCTTGGCAAGGATGGTGATGCCACGCTCACGTTCCAGATCGTTGCTGTCCATGGCGCGTTCGGTTGTCGCCTGATTGTCACGATAGGTGCCGGCTTGTTTGAGCAGTTCGTCCACCAGCGTTGTTTTGCCGTGGTCAACATGCGCGATGATGGCGATATTTCGCAGGTCCATTGTTTGTCCTTTGGGGGGTGTTTGGGCGCGGGGTATACCGCATTTGCCAAAAAGGCCAGCCTCAAAGGCGCGCAGACCCCGTCACGCGGCGTTTTTCTGCGTTGCGGCGTGACGCTGCCACGGCCTAGGCCGCATCGCGGCTGTGCAGGATCATCAATTCGCCAAGGTTCTCCCGCGAGACATAGCCCAGAACCTGACCACGCGCCGTGCAGATCGCAACGGCGGCGACCCCTTGCTGGTGCATCAGGTCCATCACCTCCAGCAGGGGCGCGGTCAGGGGCAGGCTGGGCAAGGGCGCCAGATCAACCGCGCTGAGCTGTGTCATTTGCTGCGTAGGATCGCCCACGGCGGCCAGAATGCTTTGCCGTGTCAGCAGGCCCATCGGGTGGCCAGCGGCATCGATGACGGGAAATTCGTGCTGCGTGGTGCGGATCAGGGCCTGTCCGGCGCTGTATAATGTGTCATCGGGGCGCAGTGATTCATAGGCCGTGATCATCGCATCGCGGGCTTTGAAACGCTTGGACAAGGACCGCATCGTGACATCCTGCGCCTCGGCCCCGGCGGCGATGAAGATAAAGACGGCAATCAGGATCAACACCGGATTGCCCGACATCAGGCCCAAAAACCCCATGCCGAAGGCCAGCATCCGGCCCGCCCCGGCCGCGATATCCGTCGCCCGCACCCGGTTCATGCGGGTGGCCAATATGGCGCGCAAGACGCGGCCCCCATCCATCGGAAAGGCTGGCAACATGTTGAAAACCGCCAGAAACAGGTTCACTGTGGCCAGACGGCTCAGGAATCCGGCCAGCCCGCCATCAGGGCTGAGCATATCCTCGACAGGGGCCAGACGCCCGCCCAGAAACAGCATCAGCACCGCCCAGATCACTACATTCACCGCAGGACCGGCCAGCGCCACGGCGATTTCCTGCTGTGGCTTTTCGGGCATCCGTTCCAGCCGCGCCATCCCGCCGATGGGCAACAGCGTAATATCCGGCGTGCGGATGCCATAGCGCCGCGCCATCAGGGCATGGCCGTATTCATGCGCCACCACACAGGCAAACAGCGCAAGGATGAAGATCACATTCTGGATCGCGGCAGGCATGCCGCCCTGGCCGTAACCGACCGTGCCGATCCAGATCAGGATCAGGAAAAAAGTCACGTGGACGCGCAACTCCGAGCCGAAAAGCCTTGCGATAGGAAAAGACCAAGCCATGCGTCACACTTTCATTCAGACAGGGAAAAGGCCCGCGATTGCGGGCCTTAGGGGGTCAGAACGGAATTTCGTCATCAATATCGCGCGAAGGCGCGCGCCCGCCACCGCCGCCGCTGCCACCACCGCCCTGCGATGGGCCGCTGTCATAGCCGCCACCTTCATAACCGCCATAATCACCGCCACCACCACCGCCATAGGTGCTGCCGCCGCCACCGCCGCCGCTACCGCCAGAGGGGCCATCCAGCATGGTCAGCGTGCCGTCATACCCTTGCAGCACCACTTCGGTCGAGTAGCGATCGGCGCCGCTCTGGTCTTGCCATTTGCGGGTTTGCAACTTGCCCTCGATATAAACCTTGGAGCCTTTCTTCAGATATTGCTCGCAAATCCGCACAAGCCCTTCCTGAAACACGGCAACGGTGTGCCATTCCGTGCGCTCTTTACGCTCGCCTGATTGTTTGTCTTTCCACTGTTCAGAGGTGGCGATGCGCAGATTGCAGACCTTGCCGCCATTCTGGAAAGTGCGCACCTCTGGGTCACGGCCCAGATTGCCGATCAGAATTACCTTGTTTACCGAGCCGGCCATGCATCTCTCCTGTCGAATCTATGTGTTTGGCGTGACCTTGTGGATCACGTCCCTTGTTGTGATGCAACTTGGTTAACACGGACCTAAGGGCGGTGAGAACGCAAAAAACGCCTTGCTCTGCACTGTGTGGCGGCGGTTGTCCGGTAATGCTGGAAAAACACGTTCCGGCCAGTATACTGCGCGCAGAAACGAACGGGACCGTGACATGATGCCAAAACCATTGGCCGCCGCCGCAATTATGGTGATGGGTCTGTCGGGAAACGCGCAGGCCGAGACATTGTCCAGCCAGTCGCGGGTCAAGCTATTTGCCTCGCAGACCAAGGTTCTGGATACACGCGCAAGCCGGCAATATAACAACTCTGTCCGCTTGCAGCCGCCCAGCGTGACGACGCCCACGAAATGGGGCAGCGGGGAAACAGCCGCATTTACAGGGCGCTACCGTGGCCCCTATCTGGCCATGGCGCGCGATGCGGCGCGGCGGCACGGTGTGCCGGAGGATCTGTTTCTCAAGCTGGTGCAACAGGAATCCGGCTTCAACCCCAAGGCCGTGTCGCATAAAGGCGCGCTGGGACTGGCGCAGTTGATGCCGCAGACGGCGCAGATCCTGCGTGTTGATCCGCATGATCCCTATCAGAACCTAGACGGCGGCGCGCGCTATCTGATGCAGCAATATCGCGCCTTCGGGAACTGGCGGCTGGCGCTGGCCGCCTATAATGCCGGGCCGGGGGCTGTGAAGAAACATGGCGGTGTGCCGCCATTCCGCGAGACGCAGAATTACGTCAAGGTCATTCTGGGCAGCTGAGCACCGGGGATTCAGGGCACCGGGGATTCAGGATAATGGGCATTCAGGACACTGGGCATTCAGGATAATGGCCAGCACGCGTCACGTCAGTGAGGGCCGCCCTGTTGTAATGCCGCTCCACATTGTCCTGTGCTATCGCGCTCATCCGGTCGGCCGTCGCCGCATAGCCGCGATCGGCCTGCGCACGCTGCGCGGTAAAAATCACAGCATAATAAGGCGGATCGGGCAGGGGGGCAAAACCGGAGGGTGGCGGTGCAGACATCGGGGGCCTTTTGCGGTCTCGGGCATCGTCGCCCCCGAATGTCACCTATAGGCGCGGATCAGTCCAGCCCCTGCAGCTCTTTGCGATGCATCCAGTCAGCATGGCGCGGCGCTTTCTTGGTGCGGCTCCACTCCTCCAGCATCTCCCATTTGACGGTGTTGAGCCGCGCCAGCATCGCGTCTTCCTGCGGATCAGGGCAGGCCAGTTCCACACGGTGGCCGTTGGGATCAAAGAAATAGATGGAATGGAAGATCGAATGATCGGTCACGCCCAACACTTCGACGCCATTCTGCTCAAGATGCTGTTTGAAAGCGACCAGCGTGTCACGGTCCTGCACCTTGAAGGCGATATGCTGCACCCAGACCGGCGTGTTCGGATCGCGGCCCATATCGGGTTTGGTCGGCAATTCGAAAAACGCCAGCACATTGCCCGCGCCCGCATCCAGAAACACATGCATATAGGGATCAGGCTCATGGGTCGAGGGGACGTGATCCTCTGCAATGGCGAGAATGAAATCCATGTTCAGCATTTTGCCATACCATTCCACGGTCTGTTTCGCGTCACGGCAGCGATAGGCGACGTGATGGATATTCTGGATCTTCAAGGGGGAAGCGGTCACGGGATCGTCCTTTTCATATTGATTGGTTCCCTTCTGCATGATGGTTGCATTTGTAACTATCAACATAAAAAAAGGCCGCACCAACCGGCGCGGCCCCTTGGATACGCAGTGCGGCCTCTATTCCGCCGCGATCTGGATAACAGGCCCCATCGTGGCCAGTTCTTCATCAGGTAGGTGGCACTTGATCTGATGACCCTCTGCCAGATGGCGCACGGGGGGCACCTCACGTTCACACAAACCACCCGCCACCTTGGATTTCCAGCCGCAGCGCGTCTGGAAGGGGCAACCGGGCGGTGGGTCCATCGCAGACGGAATATCCCCCTCCAGCACGATATGTTTTTTCTTCACCCGCGTATCGGCAATGGGCACCGCGGATAGCAGCGCCTCGGTATAGGGGTGATAGGGCGGGCTGAAGACCTGATCGGTGCTGCCCAGTTCAACGACATGGCCCAGATACATCACCATCACCCGGTCGCTGAGATAGCGCACGATGCTCAGGTCATGGCTGATGAATAACAGCGTGGTCTTATGCTGGCGCTGGATCTCCATCAGCAGATCGGTGACAGCGGCCTGAACCGACACATCCAGCGCCGAGACAGGTTCATCCGCCACCACAATCCGCGCATCACCGGCAAAGGCGCGCGCAATGCCAACGCGCTGCTTCTGCCCGCCTGACAATTGGCGCGGCATCCGGTCAGCAAAGGCGCGGGGCAGTTTGACCAGATCCAGCAGTTCAAGCATGCGCGCGTGCCGCGCGGCTTCGCTGTCGCCGATGCCGAATATTTCCAGCGCGCGGATAATCTGGCGGCCCACGGTCATTGACGGGTTCAGCGTGTCAAACGGGTTCTGGAACACCATCTGCACATCGGCCACGGTCTTTGTGTCACGCTTTTGGATGGGCACATCGCCGATGCTGCGATTATCCAGCAGGATCTGCCCGTCCGTTGCGGTTTCCAGCCCCATCAACACTTTGGCAAAGGTGGATTTACCGCAGCCGGATTCGCCCACAATGGCCAATGTTTCGCTTTCGCGCGCCTCAAAGCTGAGGGTCTCATTGGCCTTGACCACCTTGACCTCGCCGCCACCGAACAACGCGCTGGCCGAGACCTGATAGTATTTCTTGAGGTTCTCCATCTTCAGAACAACCTGCCCGATCTCACCCTTCTGCTTGACCTCGGCCTTGGTTGCAGGCGCGCTCCAGTCGATTTCAGAGAACCGCAGGCATCTGGTCTCATGGCTGGCATCGGCATCCACAGGCGCCATACGGATCACGCCTTGGTCACAGCGCCCCGCCTCGAAATAGTCGCAGCGCGGGCCGAAATTGCAGCCATCGGGGCGCTCATGGGGCAGGGGGAAGTTGCCCGGTATTGCGATCAGCGGGCTGGCATTCTTGTCAGCCCCCGGCAGCGGGATCGACCGGAACAGCGCCTGCGTATAGGGATGGCGCATCCTGTCGAACACATCGGTGATGCGGCCACGCTCTACCGCCTCGCCGGAATACATCACGCAGATCCGGTCACAGGTTTCCAGCACCAGCCCAAGGTTATGGCTGATGAACAGCATCGAGGTGCCGTATTTCTTGCCCAGATCCTTGACCAGCGCGACAATCGCCGCCTCCACGGTGACATCCAGCGCGGTTGTCGGCTCATCCAGAATAAGCAGCGCAGGCTTTGACATCAGCGCCATGGCGATCACGATGCGCTGTTGCTGCCCACCTGACAGCTGATGCGGATAGGCGCGCATGATCCTTGCGGGATCGGGCAGTTTCACATCCTCGATCACCTGAAGCGCGCGGGCGCGGGCCTCGGCCTCCGCGATGCCCTCATGGATCATCGGCACTTCCATCAACTGCTTGCCGATCCGCATGGCGGGGTTCAGGCTGGCCATCGGCTCCTGATAGATCATCGCGATCTCGTTGCCGCGAATGTCGCGCAGCTCTTCGGCCGACATCTGCGACAGATCGCGCCCCTTGAACTTGACCGAACCGCCCACGATCCGCCCGTTTACGCCCAGATCCTGCATCACGCCCAGCGCCACAGTGGATTTGCCGCAGCCGCTTTCGCCCACCAGCCCCACCGCCTCGCCGGGTTGCACCGTGACGGAAAAATCCATCACCGCCGGAATCTCGCGCAGCCGTGTGAAAAAGGAAATCGACAATTTGTCGATCTCAAGGATCGGTCCGTCATAATCGCGTTTGGCCATTGATCCGTTCCTTTTGTTTCTTCTTGCCTTCAATATCCCGGGGTGCGGGGCAGCGCCCCGCCTGTTGCCCGCCTAGTCACGCAGGCTTTCCTCGCGCAGGCCATCCGCCAGCAGGTTCAGCCCCAGAACAAGGCTGAGCAGGGCCACGGCGGGGGGAACTGCCGGGTGCAGATAGATCGACAGCAGCTTGCGCCCCTCATTGATCGTGCTGCCCCAGTCGGGGCTTTCCGGGCTGAGGCCAAGACCAAAAAAGCCAAGCGTTCCCAACAGGATGGTGGTGTATCCAATGCGCAGGCAGAAATCGACGATCAGCGGTCCGCGGGCATTGGGCAGGATTTCCCACAGCATGATATACCACGGCCCCTCGCCACGGGTCTGGGCAGCGGCCACATAATCGCGGGTTTTGATATCCATCGACAGGCCGCGCACGATCCGGAACACGGTGGGAGAATTCACAAAGACCACCGCCACAAAGACCACCAGCAGGTTGGGCGGGAAACTGATCAGGCCCAGCGGATCGGCATTCCATGCGATCCCCAGATAGATCCACAGCCCCACCACCAGCGTGACCGCAAGATACAGGTTGCGCTTGGCCGGCTGCGTAAAGAAGCGCGAATTGAACAGGATGGTCAAAAAGATCAGTGGAAACAAAAACAGCACACCCGCCATATAGACAGGGATTCCCGTCTCGACGATCTCCGGTGTGACCAGCAGATAAAACAGCAAGATCACCGGAAAGGCGAGGATGAGGTTGGCCAGAAAAGACAGGAACGTATCCAGCCGCCCGCCGTAATAGCCCGCAGGCAGGCCCAGCGTGATGCCAACCATGAAAGCAAAAAGCGTGGCAAAGGGGGCGATCTTGATCACCTCCCACGCGCCCACGATCATCCGGCTGAACACGTCCCGCGCCAGATTGTCACCGCCCATCAGGTAATAGGGATAGAGCCCGCGGGCCTCCGCATCGGGCACGGGCGATCCCGGCACTTTGTTTTTCAGCCCCGATATCTGCGTCAGCGTGTCATGTGTCACGATCCAGCCGAATGCGCCGCCGAACACGCCTGTATAGACCCAGAACATCACCAGCGCGAAACCGATCATGCCGATCACGCTGTCAAACAGCTTGCCATACAGGCCCAATCGGCGTTTGAAAGTGATCGATAGCGCAAATGTTGCGATCAGGGCAATCCAGACCGGCGTGAACTGGATCAGGATACGGGTGGTGATCTCACCCCAGCCGAGAGGGTCCATGGGCCGCTCCTTCTAGTTAACGTTGATGCGTGGGTTCAGGTAGACATAGCCGATATCGGAAATCAGCTGCGTCACCAGCACCACAACCACTGACACAACGGATACGCCCAGCAATAGCTCGATATCGTTATTGCTTGCGGCCTGCACCAGCACCCAGCCGAAGCCTTTGTAATTGAACAATGTCTCCACGATGACGACCCCGTTCAGCAACCATGGAAATTGCAGCATGATCACGGTGAAGGGCGCGATCAGCGCGTTGCGCAGCGCGTGTTTCATCACGATATCGCGGAACTTCACCCCTTTCAGGCGGGCGGTGCGGATATATTGCGCGGTCATCACCTCGGCCATGGAGGCGCGTGTCATCCGGGCGATATAGCCCATGCCGTAAAGCGCGATGGTCAGCACCGGCAGGAAGAAATTTGTGAATGTGGCCTTTTCCATCGCTCCCGTGGCCGTGCCGCTGAACCAGCGCAGACCAACAGCAGAGGATGCAAAAACCGCGATCAGGATCACGCCAGAGACATATTCAGGCGTGGCCGTGGTGGTGATGGCAAAGGTGGACAGGGTCCGGTCTGTCCGTGATCCTTCGCGCATGCCGGCCAAGACGCCCAGCAACAGCGCCGATGGCACCATCAGCACCATAACCCAGAACATCAGCTTGCCCGTCAGGCCAAGCCGCGTGGCGATGATCCCGCCCACCTCGTCGCGGAAAACGGTGGAATAGCCCCAGTTGCCCTGCAGGATACCGCAAAATGTCGGTGCCTGCGCCATCACCTCGGCCGAGACTGTTCCGGTCACGCAGCGGCCGCGCACCCCGTCTGACACCTCATGCGTCCAGCCGGGGAGCACGCCCAGCCATTGGGCGTATTTGACAGGAAGCGGCTCAAGATACCCGTTCTGGCCCAGATAGCTGGCGACCTCGGCATCGCTCATGCGGAAGTTGCCTTGGGTTTTGGCCAGTTTTTCAAGATTGGGATAGAGATTCGTCATGAAAAAGACGATGAACGTCAAGCATAGCGCCGTCAGGATCATAACCCCCAATCGTCGCAAGATAAACAATCCCATGCGATGCCCCCTGTCGGTCAGGCTGTGGCAGGTCTTTGTAACCCGTCCGTTATTCTTGATTATGCGATCTGCTATATGCGGCGTTGCGATATGCGCAGATCTGCGAAAAAGGCCGCGCCCCGATGGCAAGGCGCGGCCTGTGATGCTGTGCGGGGATCAGCCAGCCAGACCCCATTTGTAGTGGTGATGCTCGAAGGCGATATGCATATCGGTGCCGACAACGCCCTCACGCATGTGACGATAGAGCGAGCGCCAGTAAGGTTGCAGCGTCACGCCCTCTTCCTGAATGAGGGCCTGCATCTTTGCACTCACCTCGCGGCGGGTATCGGCATCGGCAATGGCCAGCGCCTCTTCCAGCAGGGCGTCGAATTCGGGGTTTGACCAGCCAAATTCGTTCCACGCCTCGCCCGAGCGATAGGCAACCGCCAGAACCTGCACGCCCAGCGGGCGGTGGTTCCAGTTGGTGGAGCTGAAGGGATATTTGGTCCAGTCATTCCAGAAGGTAGAGCCGGGCAGGATGGTGCGCTTGACGTTGAAACCCGCATCGCGCAGTTGCGCGCCCACGGCATCGGTGGTGTTGCGCAGCCAGTCATCATCGATCGAGATGATCTCATGCTCGAAATCGGGCATGTCGGTTTCTTCCAGAAGCGCCTTGGCCGCGACAGGATCATGGGTTTGCGGTGGCAGTTCGGCATATTCGGGATGGACCGGCGCGACATGGTGGTTCTCGGCCGGCACGCCCAGATTGCCATAGCCCAGTTCCAGACAGACCGCGTTGTTCACCGCCATGTGGATCGCCTGACGCACGCGCTTGTCCGCATAGGGGCGCACGCCGTTCACCTCGGCCAGCTGGTTGGGGCGGATCACCACGGTGGCCCCTGTCACGACCTCGGATTTCACAAAACCCAGACCATCCATGATCTGGATGAACTCGCCCACAGACTCGTGCAGCATGTCCACCTCTTCGGATTCCAGAGCGGCCAGCCATGCCGCGCTATCAGTGCCGAAATCGATATACTCGATCCGGTCCAGATAAGGCCCGCCATAGACATCGGTGCCCCACCATGTGTGATCCTCGGCCCGTACCAGCGTGCATTTCACGCCGACTTCCAATTCGTCAATCACATAAGGGCCGGTGCCGACATTCTGCACCGAATCAGGGTTGTAAGAGCTGTGCACAACCGCTGCGGGATAGTCGGAAAAGCTGGCGATGATCGAGATATCCGGCGAGCCGAGGTTGAGCTGCAAGGTTGCGTCATCCAACACAACGATAGCGCCTTCGGCGGCTGTGCCGGTCTCGGCGTCGATCAGCGCGCCCATGCGTGCGGCCATCGAATTGCCCTCCACAGCGCGCTCGCACCAGCGGGTGATGTTGCGCGCGACATCTTCGGCGGTAAAGGCATCGCCGTTCGACCATGTCACACCGGGGCGGATGTTGAGCGTGTATTGCGTGGCATCGTCATTCACAGACCAGCCATCCAGCAGCATCCCGCGAAAGGTGCCGTCACTGTTGTATTCAACAAGATATTCCAGCGTGCCGCGGGTCTGGTTGGCGATTTCGGACCAATCGGCCGTGCGCGTATCCTTCAGGGCCCGCACACTCATCTGGACACGCAGCCTGCCGCCCATGTCAGGCGTTACCGCCTGCGCCTGCGCCGGGCTGCCAAGGCCGCCCAAGGCATAGGCCGCGGCGGCGGTCACGCCCAGCCCTGTGGTGCGTGTCAGAAACTCACGCCGGCTCAATTTCCCGGATTTGTATTCATCGGCGTACATCAAAGCGGCTTTGTGAACCTGCTTTGTCTCGATGGACATATGTTTCATATCGTACTCCCTGTAACGTTTATTGTGTTTTGAAGGTTGACCGGTCGCCGCCACATAGGGCGCGGATTTTGCGCGCATGTCTGATCCCGGACGCCTTTCTTCCCTGAAAGCCATTCGGCACCAGATTGCGCAGCGCGTCAACGCATGCATTCGTCATTATTTGATCTGAAAACGACATCTGCACTTATCAAAAACGACATTGGTGTCGCTGACAAGGTATATCTTTGCCGCAAAGGTCAAATTCTAGCGTTGCGCGCTGCGGCGCAACATGCTGGGGCTTTGGCCCGTATGATGCTGCACAAACCGTGAAAAATATGCCGGGCTAGAGAAGTTGAGGCTTTGGCCGATGTCCTGAAGGGGGCGGTCCGTTGTCTCGATCATCTCGCGCGCGGCATAGAGGCTGCGCTGGGTCAGGATGTCAGCGGCGGTCATGCCGGATGCATCGCGGCACGATCGGGTCAGGTGGGTGGGGGTCACGCCCAGTTCCACGGCGTAATCCCCCATCAGCTTGGGGCTGGCGTAATCGCGCGCGACCAGCGCGCAATAGGCTTGCACCAGACGATGCGCTGCAGGGATGCGCGGGCCGTCATCCGCATGCTCAATCATCTGGCGGCGCAGCCAGACGGACATCAGCATGGCATGCGCGCGCATGGCCGTGTCGGCAAAGGGCCGGTTGGAGGCCTGTTCGCGCTGCATCACGTCCAGAATGGTGGCAATCTCTGCCTGTGCCTGCACATCGCGGATACGCAGATGTTGGGGTTCTTCAGGGAGCCCCAATTCCGGCTGATCCGGCAGATGAATGGCCAGCCCGAACCCCTGTTTGCCCAGTTCCACCGAGAGCAATGTGCCAGCCGGAACGAAAACGGCGTTATGCGTCCCGATCCCGCTGCGCAGGCCCTGCAATACCATGCGGCCCTGTCCGCGTGTGATCCATAACAGCAAGTCGTGGTCATGGCTGTGCAGATGTTCCAGCCGCCACGGCGTGCCCCGCGCCATTTGGGCAATCGTGCCGATGCGGATGCCTGCAACGCCTTGGTCAGGCACGGGTTGGGGTTTCTGATCTGCGCGGGCAAGGCTGGTCTGCATGATCAATCCTGTTCTCGCTTGCGGTGGTCAGAGGGGCATCAGGATCAGTACACCCGATCAAGCCCATGGGTCCGGCACTTTACTCAAAGCGAGAGCCTAACAAGCAAGGCTCTTTATCAAAAGGGGGGTTGTGTAAACTTGGCTGCATCGTCTGCAATCAGGCGTGATCTGGCCGATAGGTGTGCCATTGCCGCATGCGGGCGCGAAACCATGTGCGTTGTCGTTTGGCAAACTGGCGCGTTGCAATGGTTGCGGCCTCGGTTGCCGCCTCCAGCGTCATCTCGCCGCGCAGATGGGCGATCAGTTCGGGGGCGCCGATGGCTTTGGCCGATAGATGATCGGGGGTCCAGCTTGCCAGATTGCGCTGCGCCTCCTCCAGCGCACCCGCCTGCAGCATCAAGGCAAAGCGCTGCGCGATTCGCGGTGTCAGCCAGTCTTTCGGCGCGTCGACAAGAATCGGGACCGCGCGATCCAACGGCAATAGCGGCGGCGGCGTGCTGTCTTGCCATGCGGCCAGCCCGCGCCCGGTGCCGCGCCAGACCTCCCATGCGCGCTGCACCCGCATCGGGTTGTAAGGGTCGATCCGGTCCAGCGTGGCGCGATCAAGATCGCCCAGAAGGGCTGCGATACCGCCGCGTTTCAGCCTTTCATTGGCCGCAACGCGCACATGCGCGGGCAGGGGAGGTATCTCGGCCAGCCCTTCGGTCAATGCGCTGAAATAAAGCCCGGTGCCGCCCACAATGATCGGGCGCGGCCCCTGCCGCAGCAAAGGGGTCACCTCGCGCAGCCAATGGCCCACGGAATAGGGGGCATCGCCGGGGATATGCCCGTAAAGATGATGGATGGCGCGGCCCTCATCCTCGGGCGTGGGGCGCGCGGTCAGGATGCGCCAGTTGGCAAAAACCTGGATCGCGTCAGCATTGACGATGACACCGCCCCGCGCCTCGGCGATCCGCAGCGCCAGTGCCGATTTGCCGCTGGCGGTAGGCCCTGCGATCAGAACAGGGCGATCGGCTGGAATCTGGGTCAGATCAGGCATTGTCATAGGCGCCTGTTAGACCCAAATCAGGGAAATCGCAAAGGGGGCGTATCGCGGATTGAACCCGGACGCGTTTTGCGACATTTTGCGCGCGACCTGACCAACCTGAACGGAGCCCCCATGCCTGCTGATGCCGAATCCGAAGACCAGCCTCAGGTCCAGACCCGATTCCGCCGCGTGATGCTGAAAATATCGGGCGAGGCGCTGATGGGCGATCAGGGCTTTGGCCTGCATCCGCCCACCGTGCAGCGCATCGCGCAAGAGGTGAAATCAGTCCATGATCTGGGCGTTGAAATCTGCATGGTGATCGGCGGCGGCAATATCTTTCGCGGCCTGCAAGGCAGCGCACAGGGGATGGAGCGGACGACCGCCGATTATATGGGGATGCTGGCCACGGTGATGAACGCGCTGGCGATGCAATCCTCGCTTGAGGCGCTCAATATCCACACCCGCGTGATCAGCGCCATTCCGATGGATCAGGTCTGCGAGCCTTATATCCGCCGCCGCGCCGTGCGCCATCTTGAGAAAAAGCGCGTGGTGATCTTTGCCGCGGGCACCGGAAACCCTTATTTTACCACCGATACCGCCGCGACCCTGCGCGCCAATGAAATGGCCTGCGAGGCGATCTTCAAAGGCACAAAAGTGGATGGTGTCTATGATAAAGACCCCAAGAAACACAGCGATGCGAAACGCTATGACCGCGTCACCTATGACGAGGTGCTGGCCCAGCATCTGGGCGTGATGGATGCCAGCGCAATCGCATTGGCGCGCGATAACAACCTGCCGATCATCGTGTTCTCCCTGGATGAGCCGGACGGCTTCAAGGGTATTCTGGCAGGCAAGGGCACCTATACAACCGTGCACGGTTGAGGGTAATGTGACGAAACCCTGATCGGGATCAGGGACGCAATGAGGGATTTGCAGAACGATGTCTGAAGAAGATTTCGAGATTGATACCGACGATCTGGAGCGGCGGATGGATGGCGCGATGGCAGCGCTGAAGACGGAATTCGCCTCGTTGCGCACGGGCCGTGCCTCGGCTTCGATGCTGGAGCCGGTCGTGGTGGAGGCTTACGGACAGCGCACGCCGATCAATCAGGTCGGCACGATCAACGTGCCTGAACCGCGCATGGTCACGATCAACGTCTGGGACAAATCCATGGTGGGCGCTGTTGAAAAGGCCATTCGTAACAGCGGCCTGGGCATCAATCCTCAGCTAAATGGCACGATCATCATGTTGCCGATCCCGGAGCTGAACGAGGAACGCCGCAGAGAGTTGACCCGCGTTGCCGCGCAATATGCCGAAAATGCCCGCGTCGCCGTGCGCAATGTGCGGCGCGACGGGATGGACCAGATCAAGAAGGCCAAGGCCAATGGCATGTCCGAGGATGACCAGAAATTCTGGGAATCCACGGTGCAGGATCTGACAGACAAGTTTACCAAACAGGTAGATGCCGCCCTCGAGGGAAAACAGGCCGAGATCATGCAGGTCTGACGACCTGCGATCCTGTCCAAACGAAAGGCCAGATATGGCGCGTGTGATCCCAGACAGCCCGATGTCAGACCCGTCTGGCCCTGCCAAGGCCGCATCTTGCGGCGATGGTCCGCGTCATGTGGCCATCATCATGGATGGTAACGGACGCTGGGCCACGATGCGGGGCAGGCCGCGCCTGTTCGGGCATCATGCCGGTGCGAAACGCGTGCGCGAAATTGTCGAGGCTTGTCCCGATCTTGGGGTCAAGTATCTGACAATATTCGCCTTTTCGACTGAAAACTGGAGGCGGACGCAAGTAGAGGTGGCCGGGCTGATGAGCCTGTTCCGCCGCTACATCACCCGCGAGGCGCGGCAGTTGCGTGATGAGGGGGTGCGCGTGCGGTTCATCGGTGACAGGGTCCGGCTGGATAATAAACTGGTCAGCCTGATGGACGAGCTGGAGTTGATGACCTCTGGCAATGATCGGGTGCATCTGACAATCGCGCTGAATTACGGGGGCCGCGATGAGGTGGCGCGCGCGACAAAGCGGCTGGCGCAGGATGTGGCTTTGGGGCGTTTGAACCCTAATGATGTAGATGAAGAAACGCTGCCAAAGTATTTGGATACATGCGTTCTTCCAGATCCTGACCTTGTCATCCGCACCAGTGGCGAGGCGCGGATCTCGAACTTTCTGCTCTGGCAATCCGCCTATGCGGAATATGAATTTGTCGATACGCTTTGGCCAGATTTCAGCCGCGCCGAATTTGCATGCTTGCTGGCAAGCTATGGCGCGCGGGATCGGCGTTTTGGCGCGGTCACCGTGTGAGGCTGCGATGAAGCCCCCGGCAATCACAGCGTCCAAGTGGGAAGACCTCAAGACGCGCACCTTGTCTGCGATCCTGATGATCGCCGTGGGCGCCTTGGATATCTGGCTGGGGGGACCGTGGTTTCTGGCCCTGATCGCGCTGGTCTGTGGCCTGATGATCTGGGAATTGCTGCGCATGTTGGCCCCGGCCAATGCCCTTTTGGCACGCGGTTTGGGCGTGTTGTCTGCGGTGTCCCTTGCAGTTGCGGTGATGGTGCCGGGGGCGGGGGCTGTATTCCCCCTGGCGGCCCCTGTTCTGGCCGGTGCCGTGCTGTTAAAGGCGCATCGCGGCCTCTTTTTGCTCTATGCGCCGGCCATTGTGCTGGCAGCCTATGCCTTGGTGGGGATTCGCGCCGTCGAGGATGGGATCACATGGTTGATTTGGTTGGTGCTGGTGGTAGTGATCACTGATATTGCAGGATATTTTGCGGGGCGCATGTTTGGCGGGCCAAAGTTCTGGCCATCGATCAGCCCGAAAAAAACGTGGTCGGGCACGGTGGCGGGCTGGATCGGCGCGGGCCTTCTGGGGGCGGTTTTTGCACCCATGACGGGGGTGGGCGCGGTTTTGATCCTTGTCAGCATGATCACGTCATTCGCCTCGCAGATGGGCGATATTGCGGAAAGCGCGATCAAGCGGCGCATGGGTGTCAAGGATAGTTCGCGGTTGATCCCCGGCCATGGCGGTGTGTTGGACCGGTTTGACGGATTGATCGGGGCCGCTTTGCTGGTTTTGCTGATCATGCTGTTGTCCGGACAGATGCCGGTTCTGCCATGAAGCGGGTAACGGTGTTTGGCGCGACAGGCTCGATCGGGCAGAACACGCTTGATCTGATCGGGCGTGACATGCCCGGCTACCGTGTTGTGGCGCTGACGGGCGGGCGCAATATCGCCCAACTCGCCAGTGATGCGCGGCGGTTCGGGGCAGAGATTGCCGTCACGGCCCATGATGATCTGTTGGATGATCTGCGCGATGCCCTTGCGGGGTCCGGGGTCGAGACGGCAGCCGGAACCCGCGCCTTGATTGAAGCCGCCGCAAGGCCTGTGGATTGGACCATGTCCGCCATTGTGGGGGCGGCTGGGCTTGCGCCGGGGATGGAGGCGTTGCGCCATGGCGCGACACTGGCCTTGGCAAATAAGGAATCGCTGGTCACAGCGGGGCCGCTTTTGATGGCAACCGCCGCAGGGCACGGGGCCCGTATCCTGCCTGTTGACAGCGAACATTCCGCTATTTTCCAAGCCTTGGCAGGCGAAGATATGGCATCTGTTGAACGTATCATCATCACCGCCAGCGGGGGGGCTTTCCGGGATTGGCCGCTGGAGCAACTGGCCAGTGCCACGCTGGCGCAGGCGTCCAGCCATCCCAATTGGGATATGGGGCAACGCATCACGATCGATTCCGCATCTATGTTTAACAAAGCGTTGGAAGTCATAGAAACAAAAGAGTTTTTCGGAATAGAGCCTGATCAGATCGAGGTCATCCTGCATCCTGAATCCTTGGTGCATGCCTTGGTCGGGTTTCGTGACGGGGCGCTGATGGCGCATCTGGGCGCGTCTGACATGCGCCACGCTATCGGCTATGCGCTGCATTGGCCCGAAAGGCGCGATCTGCCCGTGGCGCGATTGGACCTGTCGGCCATTGCGACGCTGAATTTTCGCACCCCTGATCCGGCCAGATACCCCGCTTTGCGCCTTGCGCGCGAGGTGATGCAGCGCGGCGGCTTGTCCGGCGCGGTTTTCAACGCTGCCAAGGAACGCGCCTTGGATGCGTTCATCGCCGGGCAAGTCGGATTTCTGGACATGGCGGGTATTGTGGAAGAGGTGTTGACGCAGATGTCATCCGATTCCAGCCTCATTGATGCCGAGATTTCCCTTGATACGGTGGCCCATGTGGACCATCTCGCACGGGTAAGGGCCGATGAGGTCATGAAGGCGCGTGCGCGCTGACGCACCGCGCCCAAGAACAGAAAGCAGGACCAAACCTTGGATATCGCATCACTTCTTCCTCAGTTCGGCAACCTATCCATGACAATTGCGGCCTTTGTCGTGGCGCTGTCAGTGATCGTGGCGGTGCATGAATACGGCCATTACATTGTGGGGCGCTGGTCGGGGATTCATGCCGATGTGTTCTCGCTTGGCTTTGGGCCGGTGCTTTATTCCCGCACAGACCGGCGCGGCACCAAATGGCAGATCGCGCTGCTGCCCTTTGGCGGGTTTGTGAAGTTTCGGGGCGATGCCGATGCGGCCTCGGCCGGTGCCGATGGCGAGGTGATGCGCACCATGACTGATGCAGAGCGCCGCAGTACGATGCAAGGTGCGCCGCTTTGGGCGCGGACCTTGACGGTGGCGGCGGGGCCTGTGTTCAACTTTGTGCTGGCGATTGTCGTGTTCACAGCGATCGGTCTGTCGCGCGGGATCGCGGTTGATCCTTTGACGGTGGGCGATCTGCGTCCGGTGGCGACAGCGCATGGTGTGGTGGCGGGCGATGTGATTGTTGAAATCAACGGGCAACGCGTCCCGCCCATGAGCGAGGGCGGCTTTTCCGACCTGACCGAGTCCTTGCCTGCGTTACCATTGCTGGACTATGTGGTGCAGCGCGGCGGGCGCGAGGTTTCCGTGCAGGGTCCACATCCGATGCCCCCTGTGGTGACCCAGACAGCGCCGCAATCTGCCGCCTTCAGCAGCGGGCTGCGCGCTGGTGATGTGATTGTGGCTGTTGATAGTGACCCGATACATGCCTTCCGCGAGTTGCGCGAAAAGGTCGCCGCCGCCGAGGGCGCGCCGCTTTTGCTGGATGTTGTGCGGGGCGGATCAGACCTGCAGGTGACGCTGACGCCGCGCCGGGTGGATGAGCCGCAATCCGGGGGCGGGTTCGAAACGAACTGGCGGATCGGTATCATTGGTGGTCTGTTTTTTGAGCCGCTCACCGAAAGCCCCGGCTTTGGTCAGGCCTTGCTGGCCGGTATCGGGAATATGTGGGAGATCATGCGCGGCTCTATTTCGGGGCTTTATCACATGATTACGGGCGCGATCAGCACCTGCAATATGTCAGGACCGATCGGGATTGCCGAAGTCTCGGGCGCAATGGCCAGTCAGGGAACGGTGAATTTCATCTATTTCATCGCCGTTTTGTCCACCGCTGTGGGGCTGTTGAACCTGTTTCCGATTCCGGTTCTGGATGGTGGCCATCTGGTGTTTTACGCCTATGAGGCGGTGGCCGGCAAACCGCCCAGCGATAAGGTGCTGCGGGTTCTGATGGCCGTTGGTTTGACGATGATCCTGTCTTTGATGGTTTTTGCGGTCACCAATGATATTTTCTGCCCTTGAGGCACGGGGCAGACCCTATCTGCGGGGCTTGGTGCGGTTTGCAAGGTGATGGGTGATTTTTGCTATACCGTCAAAGATCGGCCATATTTTGCCGATATGCACGGGTTAGCTGAAAATCATTCGTGAAAGTCGAATCCGATGCAGACCATTCAAAATACGGCACGCGGCCTGGGCCTGTTGGTGACGCTGAATTGGGATCGTTTGCTCTATATCGCGACGATCCTGCTTGCGCTGAGCGCGGGTGCGCTTTTGCCAATGCTGTGGCTTTAACCCGTCAACGTATTGGTTTGTTCCGCCGTGATATGACAGATCTTTCCCCTTTTGGAGAGCTTGCCCGCATTGTTATGATGCGGGCCTGTTTCATTTACGCATCAGGGCTTTTGACAAGTGCTCACAATGCCGATAGTGACTTTGCAACACTATAGGCAAGGCTGGGTTGACCGATGACCAATCAAATGGGAGTGCGGCACAGCGTCCGCAACAGGCTGAACATTGACCGGACGGGTCCCAAAAAGGGTGGCCTGACGGGGGTGCTGGGGCCTTTGGTATTGGCCGGATTGTCCTTTGCGCTTGTGCTGCCATCCGACATGGCGCAGGCACAATCCTATAGTTTCAACACCGTCCAGATTGAAGGCAACCAGCGGATCGAAGCGGCAACGATCCTGAGCTATGCCGGGATCGCGCGCGGCCAGACGGTATCGGCGGCTGAACTGAACGATGCCTATCAGCGCATTCTGGCAAGCGGTCTGTTCGAGGATGCCGTGCTGGAACCGCGGGGGGGAACTTTGGTCATCAGCGTGACCGAATTTCCAACAATCAACCGCATCAGTATCGAGGGCAACCGCCGCCTGAACAACGAAGCGTTGCAATCGGTGATACAGTCGCAGTCGCGCCGCGTGTTCAACCCGACAACGGCTGAACGTGATGCCGCAGCGATTGCGGATGCCTATGCGCAGGCAGGCCGTCTGGCCGCCACCGTCAATCCGCGGATCATCCGGCGCAACGATAACCGCGTTGATCTGGTCTTCGAGATTTTCGAGGGGGGGCTGGTCGAGATTGAGCGGATCGGCTTTGTCGGCAACCGCGTGTTTTCCGATACGCGTCTGCGCCGGGTTCTGGGCACCAAACAGGCCGGGCTTTTCCGGGCGGTCGTGCAGCGCGATACATTTGTGGCAGACCGGATTGAATTTGACAAACAGGTGCTGCAGGATTTCTACTTTTCGCGTGGCTATGTCGATTTCCGCACAACATCGGTGAATAGTCAGCTTTCGCGCGAAAGGGATGGGTTTTTCATCACGTTCAACGTGCAGGAAGGGCAGCAATTCCGCTTTGGCGCTGTCACCACCACCTCTGACTTACCCGATGTAGACCCTGACGCGTTTTTTGCCGCGCTGAATATCCGCAGCAATGGCGTCTATTCTCCGACAATCGTTGAGAACAATATCGCAAGGCTGGAGCGTCTGGCGATCCAGAAAGGGTTGAATTTTGTCCGGGTTGAGCCGCGTATCGTGCGCAATGACCGTGATCTGACGCTGGATGTGGAATTTGCTCTGGTGCGCGGCCCGCGCATTTTTGTGGAGCGGATTGATATTGAAGGCAATGCAACCACGCTGGACCGCGTTGTGCGCCGTCAGTTCCGAATCGCCGAGGGTGATCCGTTCAATCCGCGTGAGATCCGCGAAAGCGCCGAACGTATCCGTGCGCTTGGGTTCTTCAACGATGCCCGCGTGAATGCGCGCGAAGGCTCTGCGCCTGATCAGGTGATCGTTGATGTCGATGTGGATGAACAGCCCACCGGCAGCCTGTCTTTTGGCGGTGCCTATGGCACCAATGGCGGCTTTTCCTTGATTGCGGGCTTCAGCGAATCAAACTTTCTTGGCCGGGGTCAACGGCTTGGCCTGACATTTTCGGGGGCCGAGGATAACCGCGCCTATGAAATCCGCTTTACCGAACCGTCATTGTTGGGCCGTGATCTGGCACTGGATCTGGATCTGGGCTACCGCGAGACGAATAACGCGTTTTCCATCTATGACACCACCATCGCCCGCTTTAGCCCCGGTCTGACCTTTCCGGTCAGTGAGGCGGGGCGCCTGCGGATGTTCTACAAGGTGGAAAGCGTTGAGATCAGTGATTACGCGCTGACCGGCACGTTGATCGCGGCTGAAGCCGATCAAGGGCAATTATGGAGCTCGGCGCTTGGCTATTCCTACAGCTATGACAACCGCCGCAGTGGCCTGAACCCGGATGCGGGTATCCTGTTGCAGTTCGGACAGGAATTTGCCGGTTTGGGCGGCGATTCCACCTATGTCAAAACCACGGCACGGGCGCAGGCGCAAACCACCATTTTGAACGAGGAGGTGACGCTGCGCGCCTCGCTTGAGGGGGGGATGCTGAACTTTACCTCGGGGACCAGCCGCGTGACAGACCGCTACCTGATCGGCGGGTCGATCATGCGCGGTTTCGCGCCTGACGGCATTGGCCCGCGTGAACGTGGCACGGATGCAAACGGCATTGCGGTGAACGATGCCTTGGGGGGCAATGTCTATGCTGTCGCCAAGGTTGAGGCAGAGTTTCCGCTGGGCCTGCCAGAGGAATACGGCATTCGCGGCGGCGTGTTCTATGATGTCGGCTCTGTCTGGGATCTCAGCCTGACCAACGCCAATACGCTTTATGATGATTTTTCCTTGCGCCACGTCATCGGTGTCTCTGTCTTTTGGGATTCGGTGGTTGGCCCGCTGCGCTTCAACTTCTCAAAGGCAATTCAGAAGGAAGAGTTTGATGACGAGCAGACCTTCAACCTGACCATTTCGACCCAGTTCTGATGCTGTCCATGGCACTGTCCGCACGGCGCGGGCTGGCCGCGCTGATGCTGGTGTTGGCCATGGGCGGGGCACCGGCCGCAGCGCAGGACATGCCGCTGATCCGCAGCCCGGTACTGTCACTGGATCAGGACAGGTTGTTCGTGCGCTCTGATTTCGGGCGCAGGTTCGAGGCGGAATTGCAGGCAGATAGCGCGCTTCTGGAGGCCGAGAACCGGCGCATCGAGGCCGCGCTGGAGGCGGAGGAAAAAGACCTGACCGAGCGTCGCCCCGCGATGAACCCCGAAGCGTTTCGCGCGCTGGCTGACGCGTTCGACACAAAGGTGCAGCGCATCCGCACTGAACAGGTTGCCAAAGCCCGCGCCTTGGCCGAACGGACCGAGGCCGCGCAGCGCGCCTTTCTGGAAACCGCGCGCCCGGTGCTGGAACAGTTGATGGTGGATGCCGGCGCGGTTGTGATCATTGATCCGCGGTCCGTGGTGATGAGCAGGGCCGCGATCGATGTCACCGACGAGGCGACGCGCCGTATCAATGCGATCATCGGCGACCGCACCGGCGCACCTGTGCCGCAGCAAAGCCCGCCGCTTGGCACGCTACCGGAACGGGAGCTTTCCCCCCCGGCCACGCAGGACTGATCGTGTGCCGCTTGCCCCTTTGCGGACAGCTTGGTAGGAGCAGGGATCAAACATGCCGTCAGGCGTTTTGGGCTGCAGGAACGCCCACAGGCCAGACACCGGAACGGGTATGACCGCAGGAGCTGAGCGAGGGGCAGATGACTGAGCCGTTGAAAAATGCTGATATCATGATGATCCAAAGGATCATTCCGCATCGTTACCCGTTTTTGCTGGTGGACAAGGTTGTCGATATTGACGGCACATCCTCTGCTGTGGGGATCAAGAACGTCACCATGAACGAGCCGCATTTTCAGGGCCATTTCCCCGGCAATCCGATCATGCCGGGCGTCACGATCGTGGAAGCGATGGCGCAGACAGCCGCTGTGATGGTGGGGGTTGCGCTGGACATGGCGGACCGTGAGTTGCTGGTATATTTCATGGCGATTGATAGCTGCAAATTCCGCCGCAAAGTGGTGCCGGGCGATGTGTTGCGCATGACAATCACCACGCTGCGCGGCAAGCCGGGCGGCAAGGTCTGGCGCTTCAAAGGGGTCGCCGAGGTGGATTCGGAAATGGCCGCGGAATGCGAATTCACCGCCATGATGGATCTTCCCAAGGAGTAATCTATGCCCAGCCGGATCCACCCCTCTGCCATAGTCGAAGATGGCGCGCAGATTGGCACAGATGTTGTCATCGGGCCGTTCTGCCATATTGGCCCGCATGTCACGCTGTATGACGGGGTGCATCTGCATAGCCATGTTGTGCTGGCAGGGCAGACCGAGATAGGGCCGCAGACAGAGATACATCCGTTTTCCGTGATCGGTGGCATTCCGCAGGATCTGAAATTCAAGGGCGAGGAGACCCGGCTGATCATCGGCGCGCGCAACCGGATCCGTGAACATGTGACGATGAACACCGGCACCGCTGGCGGTGGCGGCGTCACCCGCATTGGCGATGACGGGTTGTTCATGGCGGGGTGTCATATCGCGCATGACGCGCAGATCGGCAACCGCGTGATTGTGGTCAACAGCGCCGCGCTGGCCGGGCATTGCGTGATCGAGGATGACGTGATCATCGGTGGCCTGTCCGGCGTGCATCAATGGGTGCGGATCGGGCAGGGCGCGATCATCGGCGCGGTCACGATGGTGACCAATGATGTGATCCCCTATGGTTTGGTGCAGGCGCCGCGCGGGGTGCTGGACGGGCTGAACCTTGTGGGCCTCAAACGGCGCGGTGTGCCGCGTGCCGATATCACGGCGCTCAGGGCGGCGTTTCAGATGCTGGCGCAGGGCGAGGGGGCCTTTCAGGATCGTGCCCGCCGTCTGGGGGATGAAACCCAAAGCGATTATGTGCGCCAGATCGTTGCGTTTGTCACCGCCGGGTCTGACCGGTCTTTCCTGACGCCGGGCTGATGCTGGCGCTGATCGCAGGGCGCGGCCTGTTGCCGGATCATGTGGTGGCCGCGCATCAAGGTCCGGTCTTGGTGGCGGCCCTGGCGGGGTTTGCGCCCGACAGATTGACCCCGGACATCACCTTTCGCGTTGAACAGCTGGGATCATTCATTGCCGATCTCAAGGCGCGCGGCGTGGATCAGATCTGTATGGCGGGCGCGATCGGGCGGCCTGCGCTGGACCCCGCGATGATTGATGCCGCCACATTGCCCCTGGTGCCACGCATGATGCAGGCGCTGGGGCAGGGTGATGACGGTGCCTTGCGCGCCGTGATCGCGATTTTTGAAGAGGCGGGTTTGGTGATCCGGGCCGCGCATGACATCTGTCCGCAATTATTGTTGCCTGTCGGGGTGCCATCCCGCGCCAAACCGGGGCCGCAGCATGACATGGCAGCCCGGCTTGGTGCGGCAACGGTGGCCGAGATGGGGCGACTGGATCAAGGACAGGCCTGTGTGATCCGCCGCGCCGACGTTGTCGCACGCGAAGATGCGGATGGTACCGATGCGATGCTGGAGCGGCTCATCTCTGCGCAAAGCGGCGCAACAGACCCCGACCCGCTGTCTTGGGGGATGGGCGTGATCACTGATGCGGCCGGCTCTGCGTTGGATTGGCTGGGCGGGGATGAGGCGCCGGACCCATCCGGCGCAATCCTTTACAAAGCGCCCAAACCCGATCAGGACCGCCGTGTTGATCTGCCGACCATCGGCCCCGAGACAGCACAGCGCGCCGCCGATGCAGGGCTGGATGGTATCGTGATCGCGGCGGGTGGCGTCTTTGTTCTCGATCTGCCGGGCTGCTTGCGGATTCTGGACGGTCGCGGCCTGTTTCTATGGGCGCGTGGATCATGAAGATCTACTTGATTGCGGGCGAATCCTCGGGTGACAAGCTGGGGGCAGCTTTAATGGTGGGCCTCAAGCAGCTGACAAACCCGGTTTTTTCGGGGGTAGGCGGGCCGTTGATGCAGGCTGAAGGACTACAAAGCCTGTTTGCGATGGATGAGCTGAGCATTATGGGGCTGGCCGAGGTTTTGCCAAAATATCGCCACCTGAAGCGGCGGATCAGACAGACAGCACAGGCCGTGATCGACACCCGGCCTGACATATTGGTCACCATCGACAGCCCTGATTTTTGCCTGCGGGTTGCCAAACTTGTCAAAGAGCGTAGCAATATCCGCATCGTGCATTATGTGGCCCCGTCCGTTTGGGCATGGCGACCGGGGCGTGCGGCAAAGATGGCCAAGGTCGTTGATCAGGTGCTGGCCCTGCTTCCCTTTGAACCGCCATATATGCAAGCCGCTGGTATGGCATGTGATTTCGTCGGTCACCCCGTCGTGGCTGAACCGCAGGCCACCGCAGAGGAGGTGCAGGAGTTTCGGGCGCGCCACGGGATCGGGGACGCACCGCTGCTCTTGGCCCTGCCCGGATCACGCCGCGGCGAGGTGGCGCGCCTTGCGCCGCGCTTTGGCGCCGCTGTGAGCCGTGTCATGCAATCATACCCCGAGCTGCGGATCGTGGTGCCAACAACCCCGAATGTCACCGCGCTGGTACAAACCCTTTGCGCCAACTGGCCGGGGGCGCCGCTTGTCCTTGATCCTGCAAACATGAGCAGCACCCTCTATCAAGCTGAAAAGAGGGCCGCTTTCAGCGCTGCCGATTATGCCCTTGCTGCATCTGGCACGGTCTCGCTTGAACTGGCCGCCGCCGATACGCCGATGGTCATCGCCTATGATATGAACCCGATCAGCCGCATCCTGATCGCTCTCATGCTGCGTATAGATACGGTCACGCTCGTCAATCTGGTGTCAGAGACCCGCAGCATTCCGGAATGTCTGGGGCGCAACTGCACGGCAGATAAGATCGCCGCGACGTTACAGACCCTCATAAACGCGCCGGATGCCCAACGCCATGCCATGCGCCTGACGATGGAGCGGTTGGGCGCAGGCGGGCCGCCACCGGGCTTGCGCGCAGCTCATGCAATACTTGAGAGACTGCCCGCAAAGCCTTGATTCGGCAGCTTCATTGTTCCAGAAATACTCAATCCGACAGCGCCAACAGCACCGCGCCCCGTGCTTATCCCTTCCAGATCCAGCCGCCGCCCAGAACCCGTGTGCTTTCAGGATCATAGAACACACAAGCCTGACCGGGCGAGATGCCTTCCTCCGGTGTCAGCAATTCCACCGTGGCGGTGGTTGCAGAAAGGGGCCTGATCACCGCCTCGCGCGGTGGCCGGGTAGAGCGGACCTTGACCGCCACATGCCATTCCTTGACGCTGTCAAAGGGCGCATCGCCCAGCCAGTTGATCTCGCGCAGGGGGACCATGCGGGTTGACAGCATCTCTTTCGGGCCGACGATCACCTGTTTGCGATCAACATCCAGTCGCACGACATAGAGTGGATCCTCCAAACCGCCAATGCCCAGCCCGCGCCGCTGCCCGATGGTATAATGGATCACGCCTTTATGTGTGCCCAGCACCCGGCCCGAGACATCGACAATCTCGCCCGGTTCTGCCGCGCCGGGGCGCAGCTTTTCGATTACGGCGGCATAATTGCCGTTGGGGACAAAGCAGATATCCTGACTGTCCGGCTTGTCCGCAACCGGCAACCCGTAGCGCGCGGCCAGGGCGCGCGTTTCAGCCTTGGTCGCCAGATGCCCAAGGGGAAAGCGCAGGTAATCCAGCTGCTCCGGCGTGGTTGAGAATAAAAAATAGCTCTGATCGCGCACAGCATCGGCAGCGGCATGCAATTCTGCCCCATATAGCCCTATTTTGCGCTGGATATAGTGGCCTGTCGCCATGCAATCGGCTTCCAGATCACGGGCGGTTTCCAGCAAATCCTTGAATTTCACCCGTTCGTTGCAGCGGATACAGGGCACAGGGGTGGCACCTGCCAGATAGCTGTCGGCGAATTCGTCGATCACCGCATCCTTAAAGACGTTTTCATAGTCCAGCACATAATGCGGAAACCCCATCGTCTCGGCGACGCGCCTTGCATCCTGAATATCGAGGCCAGCACAACAGGCCCCTTTCTTGGCCAGGGCCGCGCCGTGATCATAAAGCTGTAATGTCACGCCCACCACGTCATAGCCTTCATCGGCCAGTTGCGCCGCCACGACAGAGCTGTCAACGCCGCCGGACATGGCCACCACCACCCGCGTTTGTGCAGGCGGCTTTGCAAAACCCAGGGAATTGACAGGCGGGGTGGTCTGCAGATCGGAATCGAGGGCCATCATGGCCTCCTTGGATTTTCGGATGTGGCGGGCGCGCGCGGGCAAGAGCGGTCTTTGAAGGATGCTCTGATTTTCGAGGGAATATAGGAAAATCCTACATACTCTCAACCCCCTGTTTCACGGCCTGTTAAGCGCAATTCCCCAATCTACGGGAAATGGAAAGGAAACCAGGCATGTATCTGAAAAAGGTTGATGGTCCGCGGTCCGTCACATTACCCGATGGATCGGTCATGACACGTGCTGACCTGCCACCGGTCAATACCGGTCGTTGGGTGGCAAGCCGGAAGGCAGCTGTTGTGCGCGCAGTGCTCTGCGGACTGATCACGCGCAGCGACGCGTTGGAGAGGTATGGATTGAGCGAGGATGAGTTTGACAGCTGGGTAAAGGCCGTCAGCTTGCATGGTGTGGCGGCTCTCAGGGCGACAGCTGTGCAGAAATATCGACAACCATGAGCTGTGGTGCTAAAGTATTTCTAG